>BADC01000585.1 GCA_000333435.1 Corynebacterium-like bacterium B27
CATTCCTCGGCGAGGGTCCAGCCGCCGGCGCCCACGAACTCGACGTGCGAGAGCATCTCGGTGG
>BADC01000584.1 GCA_000333435.1 Corynebacterium-like bacterium B27
CGTTCGGCTGACCAGGAGGCACGCGCTTCCGACATGGTTGTCGCTGTCGGCGAATGATGTCCCGGCGCGCCGTCTCGTCAAACGTCGAGAGACGGACGGCGCGTCGCCCTCACACCCGCCCGTTGATATGTGGAGCTGGAGATACCGGCCAGAGTGAGAGTGCGGCAGCGACCAAGCCCTGTATCTCGCTGCTGGTCGCACCGCTCCCTGCCTGAGCGCATAGCCCGGTAACGATCGCC
>BADC01000583.1 GCA_000333435.1 Corynebacterium-like bacterium B27
GGGGGCCGCGCCCGCATCGAGGATCGCGCCGACGACCTCGCGGGGTTCCTCGGCGAGTTGCAGTCGACCGCTCGTCAGTCCGGCGCCACGGTCTACGGTCCGTCCGGAGTGGTGGGCTGGGGCACCGGCGGCATGGTCGCGCTCTCGCTGGCGGCGCGGCATCCGCACCTCGTCGATCGCGTCGCGACCGTGCAGACGGCGTCGCCGCCCGGGTTCACCTTCGACCCCTCGGTGCAATCCCTCCCGCCGTTCGGTCCCGAGATGCTCGGCATCCCGGGTGACGACCCGCTGCTGGAGCGTCCCGGGCTCCGGAATCGGCTCGAACGGATGCTCGATGAGGGCGCCCGGCAGGGTGACGCCGGACTGCGACTCGACCGCGAGGCGCTCGGCGACGCCACCTGGGCCGGCGAGCTCGGCGGTGTCACCGCCGACGTGCGCCTGATCTATGCCGACGACATCGACACGGTCGACCGGCACGACGGCTACTGGTACCGCAACCGCATCCCGTCGGCCCGTGTCGTTCGTGTCTCCTCCGGCGGTGCGCTCGCCATCGCCACCGAGTGGGGCCGCATCCTCGACCATGTGGCCCCCGATCACGCGCATCCGGCGGCAGAACCCGATGCCCGTGCGGAATCCGGCGGCCAGGGCTAGGGTCGCGGTCATGAGCGACCAGAACGACGACCCGACCGCCGGCACCTCGAGCGCTGGCCTGACCAGCCCCGGCGACGAGACCCAGAACGCACCGATCATGAGCGGATCGGACGAAGCGACCGACGACGAGAAGGCCGCCGGCCTCGACGAGCAGGCCCGGGCCGACGAGGAGTTCTACCGGCTCAAGGACACCGAGGCCGCCCGGCAGCCCGATCCCGACGCATCCACCTCGCCGTACCTCAACCCGGCGCACAGCGACCTGTCGCACGGCGAGGACTGACCGCCCGCCGGAGCACAGGGACCGTCACCGTGCGTCGCAGTCGACTCCGCTCCGCAACTCCGGGCTGACGAGGTCGGCCACCGACGCCGACCACCAGTGCGGCGGGTCGTCGCACAGCACCCTCGAGGTGATGTCGCCGGCGGTGATGAACTGTGCCGCGCCCGACGGGTTCGGGATGAAGATGCCGTTCGACCCTTGCAGCAGCACGAACCCGGGCGCCGGGGTCGAGCCGCTGATCGACACCAGCTCCAGGGGTGAGAAGCGGATGGGCTGGGTGAGGATGTTCAGCCCGAACAGTGCGCTGAACCCGATGATCCCGGCGAACGCCAGGCGGGTGACCGACTTGCCCCGCGGCTCCCGGATGCTCGCCACGCGCTCGTTCCACTCGTCCGCCACCGCCGCGAACGTCTTCGGTTCGGGCGCCGGCGTCATGGCGGCCTCCGTCGGTGTGACGGGCGGCGGATTCGGCGAGACGACGCGGAGCATGGCCCGGCCCTCGGCCCAGAGCGACCGCAGCACGGTGTCGGCCGGCGGGGTGGCCGGGCCGAGCAGCGTTCGCACTGCCGTGGCGTCGAGCTCCGGCGACGGCCGCTTGCGGGTCCGCAGCACCAGGACGCCGACGACGATGAGCACGACGAGCAGGGCCGCCAGCAGCAACCAGGACGCGGTGTAGCAGAGCACAGCCGCCAGGAGCACCAGGATGGCCGTGCCGAGCACACGGGTCCAGAAGGTGTAGTCGCGGTCGAACACCAGGGGCATCGCCGCCACCATGATGCCGAGCATGATGTACACCGCCAGATTCAGCAGCACCACCACCAGCAGACCACCGAAGGTGAGATGTTGAGCCACGGCGACAGCGAGCCCGATGTCGCCGCGCACCTGCACGAAGAGGTTGATCGTGATGACGAGCACGCCGATCAGGGGCAGGCGCGCGAGGGCGTGCTTCACGAAGGTGGCTCGCACGTCGGCATGACTCTGCGCCTCGGCCGCGAGGTCACGCGCCGCAGTCACCCGGCTGCTCCGGCGTCGTGCACGCCCCACGTCGTCCTGCCTCATCGCCGCCCCCTCGGGCCGAGTCTAGGTCAGGAGACCGGCACGACCGTGATCGTCACTCGGGCGCGCTCGGCCGAACCGCGGCCGGCCGTGCCCGAGTGCTCGCCCTCGCCGGCGCCCGAACCCGCCCCCTTCCCCGGCTCCGGCAACTCCGCGGCGCCCTCGACCGCATCCAGGGTCACCGCGAATCCCGGCACCTCGACGGTCTCGCCGACCGTGACGGTCACCGCACGGTCGCCCTCCGGCGGCCGCAGCAGCAGGCGGGCCTTCGAGACGTCACCGCGGGTGGCGGCGTCGACGATGCCGATCCGCAACCCGGCGATGGTCGGCTGCGAGCCCTGTGCGGCTGAGTTCGTCTCGGCACCGCCCGCGTGTCCGGGGCCGGCGGTGTTCTCGGTGTCGTTCGTCATCGCATCCTCAATTCGTCGCGCCGACGAAGGCGTGGTCGAAGTTGTCCTGGTACTGCTCCTCGGTCAGCCAGACGTCGCCGTACTTCTGCTCACCGTCGAGCGTGCCGCCGTTGGGCCCCCACGGGTTCAGCACATGGATCATGAGCTCCTCGTCGCCGGTCTCGGGGTTCACGTGGGGCTCGACGGTGTCGACGATGTAGGCATGGTTCGGCACGATCCCCGGGTCGTCGACCTCGCTCCCCCACCAGAGGAAGGTACCCGTGCCCTCGGTCGTCACCGACACCGGTCCGTCGGCGAGGCTGTCGCGGATGTCATCGAGGTTCGACTCGCCCAGGTCGCGCGATTCGTGGCCGGTGATGGCCTCGAACGCGTCGTCGGGCCAGCCCCCGTCGATGTCCTCGTAGTTGCCGCCGAAGTACTCGGCAGCCGCCTTCTCGTAGACCGAGAGCCAGTTGTCGTCGCCGTCGGCGTCCTTCACGGAGTTCTCGGGCACGGTCGGCTCGACCTGGATGTAAACGGGCTCGCCGTCTTTGTACATCTTCACCGTCCAGGTGCCGTCCGGGTTCTGCCACATGTGGTCGCGAATCCACTCCGGATCAGCCGCCGCCACCGCCCCGGCCGCCGCGAGGAACCAGCAGTCGCCGAGCTGGCCCTGCGCCATGTTCGTGGGGTCGAGCGCGTCGTCGTCGAGCGGGATCGGGTCGTCGAGGTCGTCGTACTCGCCCATGCCGTCGGGCACGTCGGGGTTGTCCGGCTTGTCACCCACGCCGTGTCCCCGGTCGCCGCCCCCTGGCCCGCTCGGCCCCGAACCGCCCGGGCCACCCACGTCGGTGGACGCCGTCTCCTGCTGGTCCGCGTTCGACCGCACCGTCGTCGCGACCTCGCGGAGACCGGCGCTCGCCTTCTGCAGGCTCGCCCGCAGGGTGCCGTTCCAGAGTGCGGTGAACGCGCTGCCGTCGGGGCCGTGCCAGCCGGTGTGACCGATCAACGCGGTGAGGGTCGACACGGTGTGGTCAAGCTGTTGCCCGCTCGAGTCGGCCAGTTTCGCGAATGCCCGTAGCTCCGCCACATCCGCCCCGAAGAACGTGCCCATCCGCGCCCCCTTGTTCGTTCCGGACGATCACTGCCGTCGAGGTGACTTTAGCGAGCATCCGTCAGCCGGCCAATGGGGAGAGGTCCCCATGCGCCGTCCCCCCTCGCTCGATACGGTGGAAGCCGGATGCACGGGGAGGTCGCCATGGCACGGATGCACGGATCGACGAAGCGAGCACGCCGCCGCGCGCCACTCCGGCGGGTCACCGCGACCGCGATCGCCGTCCTGGCGACCGTCGCGCTGGTCGGCTGTTCGGGCTCGGCGCCCACGGCGGACCTCGACGCGGCTGCCGCGACCGAGCGGTACCAGCCCGCTGTCGACGACCTCGTCGCCGCGCTCACCGCCGCCTACCCGACCGTGACGTGGACGGCCGACTCCGAGACCCGCGTCACCGGCGACGGATCGGCGAGCGGCTGCGTTCTCGCGCTCGGCAGCATGCGCGCCGACCCGTCGTTGCCCGACACGGCCGGCACCTGGGCCGATGTGCTCACCACCGCGAATCCCGTGCTCACCGAGCACGGTTTCGCCGCCGTCACCGACGAGGACTCGCTCGACGGCGGCTGGTCGGGCGTCTCGACGCGCGACGACGCCGGCGCCGAACTGCGCCTTGCCGACAAGGCCTACACGCTGCTGTCGCTGTCCGTTCCGGTCACGGACACCGACTGCTGACGGCCGCTGCCCGGCGCGCCTCCCTCGAGTGGGTGAACGAGCAGGGCAGGCTTCGCGGAGCGGGCTCGACCCGCGGAAACGACGATCCAGGGGGAGAACCGCGTGTCAACACCCACGCCCGGCACCGCCGGCACGGTGCCGCTGAACGCTCCGTACTACGGCGCTCCGTTCGGGGTCGCGTTCGCGCGATTCTGGCAGAAGTACGCGACCTTCAGCGGGCGCGCCAGCCGAAGCGAGTACTGGTGGTGGTACCTCGTCGGCTTCGTGGTGAACAATGTCTTCAGCCTGCTGGCGTTGGCGCTCGGCGGCTACGGACTGCAGCTGGACCAGACTTATGCCGCACCGAGCGCCGGCGCGGTCGTGGTGTTCGTCATCTGGGGCCTCTGGGCCCTTGCCACCATCGTCCCCGGCTTCGCGCTCCTCGCCCGACGACTGCACGACGGCGGACACAGCGCGGGCTGGATCTTCATCCTGCTGGTGCCGTTCGTCGGCGCGATCGTCGTCCTGGTCATGGTGCTGCAGGGGCCGAGCCCCGACGGCATCCGTTTCGACGTCTGACCCGCGCCGCCCAATACCGTATGCAGCGGCGGGCATCAAGGGTCTCGATCGGCGTATTCCCGGGCGGGAATGTCCGCTACGCTGACCACCGTGAGACGACTCCCCGCCCTGCTGACCGTGTCCGCTCTCGTCGCCGCAGGCCTGGCGCTGACGCCGGCCGCGGCGTACGCCGCTGACGCACCGTGCACCCCGCCACCGGCGACAGCCGTCGTCGACAAGCTGGGCATCGACCAGCTGCAGGCGTCAGGGCTCGACGGCGCCGGTCTCACCATCGGTGTGATCTCCACGTCGTACTCCGCGACCACCAAGCCGACCTCGGCAGCGGAGGACGTCGCATCCGGAGCGCTCCCCGGAGCAGCAAACCCCTGTGGTCACACTCAGGAGGTCAAGGTCATCCAGGACGGGTCGAGTGACGACGAGGGTCGTGCGATGCTCCAGATCGTGCATGCCATCGCGCCCGCCGCCGACCTCGTGTTCACCACCGCCGTGGCGACCTCCGACGACCCCACGCTGGTCGACGACGACATGGCATTGGCGAAAGCGGTGAACGACATGGCGAACGCAGGCGTCGACGTCATCGTCGACGACATCATGGCACCGGCCGATCTGGCGTATGCGTCCGGGTTCGCCGCCTCGGCCGCGAAAGCGGCCACGGATGCGGGAATCCTCTACGTCGTCGCTGCCGGCAATCTCAACCATGTCGGCGCAGGGTCGATCTTCGGGGTGCCGCTCGCGAGCGCGGGGTACAGCATCGGCAGCTGGCAGACCACCGAGTTCCGCGGCACCGACTGCCCGGCGAAGGTCGCCGAGAAGCGCCCCGGGGTCGAGCTCGAATGCATGGACTTCGATCCGACCGCCGAGATCGACAACACCGACGAATTCACCCTGTACGCGGAGCCCGGTGTGACCGACACCTCCGAGGGTGCCGTCCTGCAGTGGGCGGAGGCACCCTTCGCCACCACCTCGAAGCTCTTCGCGGCTTTCCTCGACGAGAACGGCGAGGTCGCCGACCTGGTCGAACCCGACAAGTACTCGGTCGGTCTGCCGCTCGCCATCGACGAGGTGTTCGGCGGGCTCCCGCTGAACGTGACCCTCACGCGCTCGCTCGTGATCGCCCGGGAGAAGACGGACTCCGCGGCGCCGCTGCCCGTTCGGTTCGCGTTCTTCGACGACGACATGCCGCGCACGGTGCTGGGCGCCGAGTACTTCCAGTCGACCGACACCGACACGATCGGCTCGATGATCATCGGCCGTGGCGCCAACCCGGGTTCGGTGACCGTGGCCGCCACCTCGCTCCTCGACACCGCGGAGCTCCAGCCCTACAGCGCCGGTGGTCCGCAGGTGCGCTACTTCGGCGATGTCACCGACAAGGGCGTCGCCCCGGCGCGGCTGGCGACCCCGGAGGTGCGTGAAGGTCCCACGGTGACCGGCGTCGACGACATCCCCACGACCTTCTTCGGCCAGCTGGTCGACGGCACGTACTACTACCCCGGTACCTCGGCGGCCACCCCGGTGGTGGGCACGGTGATGGCACTGGCACGGCAGGCTGCCCCCTACGCCACGAACGAGCAGTTGAAGGATGCGCTCACCAGCACGGCGACCCCCTACACGTTCACCTGGAACGGCAGCACGCCCGCGCAGACGAGCGGCGCCGGCTTGATCGACCCGGTCGCCTACCTCGCCGCCGTGCGCGCCCTGCCGGCACCATCGCCCACGCCGACTCCCTCGGCCGACGGCACCGACCCGGCCGAGCTCGCGGCGACGGGTGCGGCCCCCGCCGCGGCGGGCCTGACCGGCCTCGCTCTGCTCGTGCTCGGCGCGGCCGCCGCGACAGCGGTCACCCTCCGCCGCCGCCACACCCGCTGAGGAGGAGAGAGACCGTGGAGCACGTGGTGGGGATCGGCGGGCACTTCCTGCGCGCACGAGACCCGGAGGCGCTGACGTCGTGGTACCGCGACGTGCTCGGGCTCGATGCCGACGAGATGGGGCAGTGGCAGCAGGAGGCCGGCCCGACGGTGTTCGCGGCCTTCCCTGACGACACCGAGTACTTCGGACGGCGCGAGCAGCAGAGCATGCTGAACTTCCGGGTGCGTGACCTCGATGCGATGCTGGCACAGTTGCGTGCAGCCGGCGCCGAGGTCGCGGAAGAGACCGAGGAGATGGCCGGCGTCGGACGCTTCGGCTGGGTCACCGACCCCGAGGGCAACCGCATCGAGCTGTGGCAACCCGCCTGAACGCACGACGAGAATTCCGCCCGCGCTTGACTTCAAGCGCTTGAGGTATGGTCGGCTGTCTGCATGACGACATTGACCATCCAGGATGTGTCGCGGCGGAGCGGGCTCAGCGAGCCGACGCTGCGGTACTACGAAGAAGTGGGGCTCATCGGCCCCATCCGCCGCGACCCGAGCAGCGGACACCGCCGCTACCAGGACGGCGACCTCGACACCGTGCAGGCGCTCGCCTGCCTGCGCGCCATGGGAGTGGGCATCGAGGACATGCGCACCTACCAGACGAACCGCGCCCGCGGCCGGGTCGCCGCCGGCGAGCAGCGCGACCTGCTGCTGCGCCATGCCGACCGGGTGGAGCGTGAGATCGAGACGCTGCACGTCCACCTCGACTACCTGCGCTCGAAGGCCGCGCTGTGGGACGCTCGCGACCGCGGTGACCAGGGTGCCGAGGCCGAGGCCCACGACCGGGTCGAAGCGATCGTCCCGCAGCTGAAGGCGGTGCTGCGATGACCCGGATGCTCGTCACCGGCGCCTCCGGCTACCTCGCCACCCGCCTCATCGCCGACCTGCTGCGCGACGGCGTGGACGTGCGCGGCACGGTGCGCTCGCGCGCCGCCAGTGAGGCCGAGGTGCGCGCAGCCGTTCGCGGGGGTGGGGCCGACGACGCGGGTCTCGAACTCGTCGAGGCGAGCCTCCTCGACGACGACGGCTGGGCGAGCGCCGTCGCCGGCATCGACGGCGTGTACCACCTGGCCTCGCCGATGATCCTCGGCACCACGCCCGACGACGTCGTGCTGCCCGCCCGCGACGGAACGCTCCGGGTGCTGCGGGCGGCTCGAGACGTCGCGGTACCGCGTGTGGTGCTCACCTCCTCCTTCGCCGCTGTCGGGTACTCCCCCAAGCCGGTCCGCGACTACGACGAGACCGACTGGACCGACCCCGAGACCCCGGGCCTTCCGGCCTACCCACTCTCCAAGGTCGTGGCCGAGCGTGCCGCGTGGGACTTCATCGACCGCGAAGGCGGCGACACGGAGCTGGTCACCATCAACCCGACCTGGATCGCCGGCCCCACCCTCACGAGCAGCGCCCGTTCGTCGCTGCAGGTGTTCACCGCCATGCTCGACGGCACCATGACGGCGACCCCGCGGCAGCGCTTCGGCATCGCGGATGTGCGTGACGTCGCCGCCCTGCACGTCACCGCCATGTCGACCCCGGCCGCGGCGGGCCGCCGCTACCTCGCCCTGGCCGACGGACCCACGGTGACCTTCCTCGATGTGGCCACGACGTTGCGCGACCGGCTCGGCGACCTCGCCGCGCTGGCCCCCACGGAGGAGGCGCCGGGCGACGAGCCTGCGCCGCTCGTCATCCACAACGAACGCGCCAAACGGGAGCTCGGCTTCCGGCCGCGGGCCGTCGAGTCGACGATCGTCGAGACCGCGGAGAGCCTGCGCGACCTCGGGATGCTCGCGCCACGCGGGCAGGAGTGACGGCGACCCGTCATCCGTAGATCACGAGTGAGCCTGGCGCCGGGAGGCGCGGCGGGCATACGATGCCGCCATGGTCGCGCTCTCACGGCCGCTCGACGAGGAGAAGAGGAACGAACATGACCACTCCGACCATCGTGCTCGTGCACGGCGCCTGGGCCGACGCCTCCAGCTGGAATCCGGTCGCCACTGAACTGCAGCGCCAGGGGTTCACCGTGCTCGCTCCCCCGAACCTGCTGCACGGTGTCGCCTCCGATGCGGCCTACGTCGCCTCCTTCATCGAGCAGCGCACCACGGGTCCGGTGGTGCTCGTCGGGCACTCCTACGGTGGCTTCGTCATCACCAATGCCGGGGCGAACGGCGGTGACGTGCGGGCGCTGGTCTACGTCGACGCGTTCATCCCCGAGGAGGGCGAGTTCGTGTTCCAGATCCTCGGCGGCTCGGGCTCGGCTCTCGCGGTGGAGGATCCGAACACGGTCCTCGACATCGTGGGTTACCCCGGGGCGCCTGAAGGCGACGCGGAGGCCTTCCTCAAGCCGGCGACGGTGCACGAGTCGTTCGCGCAGGATCTGGCCGAGGCCGACCGCTGGTTGATCGTCGCAGGCCAGCGACCCATCAGCCTCGGCGCGAACACGGCGCCCTCGGGCGCGCCGGCCTGGAAGAGCATCCCGAGCTGGGCGGTCGTGGGCACGGAGGACAAGGTCATCCCGCCGGCGACCCAGCGCAGCATGGCCGAGCGCGCCGGCGCGACCATCAGTGAAGTGGCCGCGTCGCACGTCTCGATGGTGTCGCATCCGCAGGTCACGATCGACGCGATCCTGGCCGCCGTCGCCGCGGTCGGCGCCGACAGCGAGTAGCACCACCGGCCGAGCCGGCGTGGCGCGGCCGGGCGTCGCGCCGCTCAGCCGCGCAGGATCGACGACATCTTCTTCCCCCGCGCGACCTCGTCGACGAGCTTGTCCATGTAGCGGATCTTCTGCATCAGCGGATCGTCGATCTCTTCCACCCGAACCCCGCAGATCACGCCCGTGATGAGCGACGCGTTCGGATTGAGGGCGGGTGCCTCGGCGAAGAAGGTCTCCAGGTCGACTTCGGTGGCGACAGCGGCCTCGAGGCCACGCTCGTCGTAGCCGGTCAGCCAGCTGATCACCTGGTCGACCTCCGCGCGGCTGCGCTCCTTGCGCTCGACCTTGGTGACGTAGAGGGGATAGATGCTCGCGAACGGGGTGCCGAAGATCCGATGCCCTGCCATGCGTCCAGGGTAGCGTCGGCCCGGCTCAGACGGTAAGGATGGGACAGCACCGTCACGAGAACCGACAGGAGACATGATGAGCACCTTCGAATACGACGCCGCCATCGCCGGGGCGAAAGAAGCCGCGAGCGCGGCGAGCTACGACATCCAGAAACTGCCGGAGGACTCGATCGAGCGGCAGGCGCTGCACGGCCTCGTGACGGCGATCGACCGCCTGATCGAAGCATTCGACGCGCAGACCGACGCCGAGGAGTAGACGGCGGCCCCGGCCGGCTGCGAGCGCCGGCCGGGCTCGCCCCTCACGGCATGAGGACGAGCCGCTCGGCCGACGTGCGCGCTTCGGCCCAGGCGGATTCGACGTCGACGAGCGGCACCGCACGCGTCTCGAGCGCGAAGGCGTCGCGCGCCACCGCTTCGGCGAGCTCGCCGAGCTCGGTCACGATCTCGCGGGTCGGCACCGAGCCCTGCCCACTCCCGACGATCTGCAGCCGGGTCGCCCGTAGCGCTGCCGAAGGAATGGGCGACTCGAGCCCTGCTGCCGATCCGAGCTGCACCCAGGTGAGCGGGCGCTCGTCGTCGGGCCGGCCGGGCACGATGGCGCGCAACGCGGCGGCCGTCGGTTCGCCCCAGAGGTAGTCGAGCACGACGTCGATGTCACGCCCCGCCTCGGCGAGCGCGTCGGCCGGCCCGTCGAGCGCGGCCGTCGCATCCGCGCCCAGGCCCGCGAGCCGCTCCGCTCCCCGGCCGGCCGCGGTCACACGTCCCGCTCCGAGCATCCGCGCGACGGCGACGGCCAATCGGCCCGCGCTCCCGGTCGCGCCGAGCACGAGCACGTTCTGCCCGGGCGCGAACGCGATGCGCCGCCGCAGCGCCACCCACGACGACATCGCGGGGTTCATCGCCGCCGCGATGCGCACGGGATCGGCGCCGGCCGGCAGCGGGATGCTCCGCCGCCGGTCGATCACGGTCAGCTCCGCCATCGACCCGAGACGCGTGTCGGGCAGCACGAAGTAGCGCAATTCGCCCGCGGCCGTGCGGCCCACCCCGTCGATCCCCGGCACCAGCGGCAGCGAATCCGTGCTCGTGTAGTGCGACCCGTCGGCCTGGGAGCGCACCCGCGGATGGAGTCCGGCGGCCACCACCGAAACCACCTCCTCGTGCGGACGGTGATCGGCGGGCAGGTCGAACGATCGGTACTGCGGCGCCTGGTCGAATCGGGTCACGACTGCTGCTTTCATGGCACCCCTCCTGATAAGTTTGTGATACGAACCAATTTAGTTGGTATTACGCACTAGTTCAACCGACGCGCAGGGAGAATCGGATGCCCGACGCCACGCAGCCCACCAGCGACACCGCCGCTCTCATCGACGCCCTGGCCCAGGCCGCGTTCGTGACGATGGGTGCGCTCACCCGCATCGCGGCCGACAACGACCTCTCCCTCACCCAACTGCGCGCGCTCGCGATCCTCCGCGACCGCCGACTGCGGATGACCGACCTGGTCGAGTACCTGGGCCTCGAGAAGTCGACCCTCACCGGCCTCATCTCCCGCGCGGAGGCCCGCGGGCTGGTGCACCGCGCTCCCCACCCGGTCGACCGTCGGGCGACGGAGGTCTTCCTGAGCACCCACGGTCACACGCTCGCCGCGGCACTCGAAGCCGAGCTCGCCGCGAGCCTCGCGCCCGTGATGGAGAAGCTGGACCCCGCCGAGCAGCACACGCTCGCCCACCTTCTCGCGAAAGCCGTGGCGACGGCATCGACGCGGACGTGACCGCAACTGCTTGATAGTTAGATATCGAACTGTTAGAGTTCTAACCATGGAAACACAGGAACCCGTTCTCAGCACCACGCTCGACCTCGTCCGATGGATCGGCTGGGCGCAGCGGAAAGCGGGCGAGGACTGGGTGCGCGAGCGCGAACTCACGCACGAGCAGGCCTTCGTGCTGGGCTACCTCGCGCGCAGCCCCGGTGCGATCCAACGGGACATCGCCGAGATCAGCCGCACGAGCGCCGCGAGCGTATCGAGCCTGCTGCAGGGACTCGAGCGCCGCGGGCTCGTCGAACGCCGCACGGAGGACGGCAACGAGCGCAGTAAACGTGTCTTCCTGACGCCTGCTGGGGCCGAGTTGATCTCCGGCTTCGAAGACGCCATGCGAGCCGCTGACGAGATCATCCTCGCGCCGCTTGCCCCGGGCGAGCGCGACGCCCTCCACGCGCTGCTCCAGAAAGTCACCGCGGAGCTCCCGCAGCCCACGCGGTCGTGACGCGGATGCGCGACTGACCCGCGGATCCGCCGCCCTTCATCGCCTCCACAGGCCTCTCTGAATCCTCTCCCCTCGCCGCGCC
>BADC01000582.1 GCA_000333435.1 Corynebacterium-like bacterium B27
CGACGGTGACGCGACGGCCTTGCCGCCGGTCGTGCTCGACCAGCTGGCGTCGGCGGACCTCGCACCGGGCACCCGCGAGACGACGGATCTCGGCGGACTCGGCAGCTACCGCATCGCGACCGAGGCCGACAGCACCGGGGCGCTGCTCGTGACGGGCGTCTCGATGGCGGCCGCCGATGCCGCGTCGGCGCAGCAGGCGGTGACGATGATCGGTCTCGCGCTGATCGGGATCGTGATCATCGGGTTCGGCGTGGTGCTCGTGGTGCGGCTCGGGCTGCGGCCGCTCGAACGGGTGGCGTCGACCGCCTCCTCGGTGGCGACCCTGCCGCTCGACCGCGGCGATGCCGCGATCACCGCCCGGGTGCAGGCGGCCGACACCGACCCCGACACCGAGGTCGGGCAGGTGGGCGAGGCGCTGAACCGTCTGCTCGCCCACGTCGACGACGCGCTCGCGGTGCGGGTGGCGACCGACAAACGGATGCGCCGCTTCGTCACCGACGCGAGTCACGAACTCCGCACGCCGCTGGCTGCGATTCAGGGCTACGCCGAGCTCACCAGGCAGCAGAGCGACGAGTTGCCCGAGCTGACCGAGTTCGCGCTCGCCCGGATCGAGTCGGAGGCGCAGCGCATGAACTCGCTGGTGAGCGATCTGCTGCTGCTCGCCCGGCTCGACGAGGGGCAGGACCTGCACCTCGACGAGGTCGACCTGGGCGAGATCGTGGTGAACGCGGTGAGCGATGCCCGCGCGTCGGCGCCGGGCCATCGCTGGGCGGTTGCTGTTCCGGATGCGCCCGCTCTCGTGCACGGCGACCAGGCCGGCGTCGGCCGCGCGGGTGGCGACGCGGGTCATCGCGGCACCGCGCCCGAGGCGTCGGGGGCGTAGATGGCGCGAGCCAGCGCATCCAGCACCGCCGCCGACCTCGGGCCGAAGCTCAGGATCTCGTAGTCGCTCATGTCGACGATCCGCCGGTTCGCGCCGGCCGGCGTCTCGGCGACGGCGGGGATGCGCTCGAGCAGCCCGTCGACCCCGCCCACCGACTCCAGCCCCTTGGTCATCATGAGCAGGATGTCGGGCTGCGCCTTCACGAGGGCTTCG
>BADC01000581.1 GCA_000333435.1 Corynebacterium-like bacterium B27
CGTGCGAGCGGGTGTACGAGTCGAGGTTGTCGAACTCCACGGCCTGGAAGCCGTCGGCCGCGCAGCCCTCGATCGTGGGCTCGAGCATCCGGGCCACCGCCTCGCGGTTCTCGTCGGTGCTGGATGGCGAGTTTGTGGGTCTCGTCGGTGGTCAGGTGCAACGCGACCGTCTCGTCAACGAGGGTC
>BADC01000580.1 GCA_000333435.1 Corynebacterium-like bacterium B27
GGAGTGAAGCTCACCGAACCGGCGGCCGATCTTGCGATCGCGCTGGCGCTCGCGTCCGCGGCGAACGACCGGGCGCTGCCGCACCGGCTGGCGGCCTTCGGCGAGATCAGCCTCGCCGGCGAGGTGCGCCCGGTCTCGTCGAGTCGCACCCGCGCAGCCGAGGCCCGACGCCTCGGCTTCTCCACCCTCATCG
>BADC01000579.1 GCA_000333435.1 Corynebacterium-like bacterium B27
GATGAGTTCTAGGCGGTGGGGGCCACGATGATGGGGGTGGTGGTGGGGGTCTTCGAGCCGCCCGCGGGCTCGACCGTCACGCCCACCGTGTCGCCGGCACTCATGGCACCGGCGAGCACGTGCCAGGAGGTGCTGTCGTCGGCCGCCGCGAAGGTGCCCGCGGGAATCGCGCCCTGGCTGCGGATGTACCAGGCCTCGTAGACCTTGCCGTCGGGCAGCGGCGGCAACCCGTCGGCCAGCACCGCCGACCGGCCGAGGCTGTTCGACCAGACCACGGTGGCCGTGCCACCGCCTTCGACGGGAACGGATGCGCGCTGCGAGTCGGCAGCCGCGGTGATGCGGGCGAGATCGCTGCTGGCGGCGTCGACCACCGCCGTCGAGCCGAGACCGCCGGAGAGGGCGGTGCCCACCACTCCCCCGCCCACGAACAGGGCGGCGGCAGCCGCGACTGCGGCCACGACGCCGATGGGGCGGGCGAACCAGCGGGTGCGGGCGCGAGCGGCGGCGGGGCCGTCGGGTGCGGAGGCTGCCTCGGCCGCAGCGGGGGCCGGGACGAGAGGGGCTGCCGCGTCCGGGACCGGTGTGTTCTGCGCATCCGGAGCCGACGCATCCGGAGCCGACGCATCCGGAGCGCCCGCATCCGGGAGCGCGGGAAGCTGCGGTGTGCCGGCGAGCTTCGCCATCAGGTCGGCCTTGAGGCGCGCCGACGGAGCCACCGGCGTCGCAGCGAGACCGAGGAGGCCGGCCGTCTCGACCAGGCCGTCGGCCTCGTCGCGGAGGCTCGGTGACGCATCCGCTGCTTTCTCGAAGGCCTCGACCTCCTCACGCGAAACCGCGTCGAGGGAGTAAGCGCCGGAGGACAGGCGCGGGTCGTCGTCGTCAGGTGTCGTGGTCACGCGGTCACCCCCAATTCGTCTCGGAGTCTGATCATTCCGTCGCGGAGTCGGGTCTTCACGGTCCCGATGGGGATCGAGAGGATGCCCGCGATCTCGGAGTGGCTGTAGCCGCCGTAGTAGGCGAGCGAGATGGCCTCGCGTTGCAACGCCGTGAGCTGGGCCATGGCGCGTTTGACGCGTTCGTGCTCGATGCGGATCTCGACCGTCTCGCTCACCTCGTCGTATTCCGGTTCGATGTCGCGGAAGCCGATCCGTTCGTCGCGGTCGTGCCCGACTGCGATGAGCGTACGCGGTCGACGGCGCGGCGGTGGGACATCGTGAGGATCCACGACAGGGCGCTGCCGCGCTGCGACTGGAACCGGGAAGCCGTCCGCCAGACCTCGAGGAAGACCTCCTGGGTCACTTCTTCGGACTGCGCGTGATCGACGAGCACGCGCCGCACGAGGCCGAGAACGCGTGGGGCGGTGCGGTCGTACAACTCGGAGAAGGCGTCCTGGTCGCCGGCGGCGATCTGGTGGAGGAGTCGTTCGAATGTCACAGCGGCGTCGGAGCTCCCTGTGTCCGGCCCTCGATCGCTGGTCACGAGTTCAAGCATGGCAGGTCACACTCGCAATCGGATTCGACGGGCGGAACCTCGGATCGGGTTCACACCCGGTATTCGAAGCCGTGCGCCGAGTGGATTGGGGTGCCGGTGTGCTCTTCACACCCCTGCGCGGTAGAGGTGCCGGGCCGCGGAAACGCCTCTCGGCGAAAGGCCGCTCGTAGCGGCGAATATTGGAGCCCGGGGTTACCGCGACCCGACGGCATCCAGTCTACGCACTCAGTCGAGGCTGTCGTGCCGCCAGAGGGCGGCGGACTGCGCGAGGTCGTCGCCGATGGTCTCGAAGCGGAGGGCTCGGGTGGTGAGTGTGCTGGCCGTATCGGGCGCGCCGATCTCGGCCTCGTCGGCGATGCCGGTGCAGCCGTGCGCCATGATGCGGCAGAACGCCGCCGCTCGCTCCAGCGCGATGGCGAAGTCGCCTGTGAACAGCCCCCGCAGGATCTGGTCGGCGAGTTCGGTGATCTCCTTGGGGCCGGTCGGCGCTTCGGCGCCCGCCAGCACCGGGTCGATGCCCGGGATCTCGCTGCTGCCGCGTTCGAAGAAGTAGCTGGTCTGCTCGGGGTTCTGCCGGATGAGCGCGCGCAGCAGGTAGATGCGCCAGAGGCTCCCGGGCAGGCTGTGGGCGCTCGCCCGGGCCCAGAGTTCGGCGATGGCGTCGATGCCGTGGTCGTCGGTGAAGCTCAGGAGTCGGTCGATCACCTCGGGCTGCGGGTCGTCGCGCACCCGGCTGAGCAGCGCGCCCGCGGTCTCGTGCGCCACCCGGTTGATGGTGGCCGGGTCGTCGCCGCCCTGGAACGCCTCGAAGGCGGCCCCTGCGAAGAGTGCCGGCTTGTGGAAATCGTTGCTCATGCCATCCCATCCTGCCCCCGTCGGGGCTCGTGACTCCTCAACGCTACGCGCGCGCATCCGTTACCGCTGCCGGTCACGCGCTGAGCGAACGAGGGTGGTGGTTTCACGGTAGATTGGAGGCCGAGGGCCTGTAGCTCAGTTGGCAGAGCATCGGACTTTTAATCCGCGGGTCGAGGGTTCGAGCCCCTCCGGGCCCACTCATTCAGGTCGGGCCAACGGCCGGCTGGACCGGGGCGATTGCGACGACGGCGACGTCGTCGATCACAGCCGTCACCCGGAAGTAAGAGGCTCCGCGATTCCCGGCCTGGAACTGAAGCCTCCCCTGAGCGTCGGTGACCGCACTGGCGTAGAACGTCCACTCGTTCCCGTCCGACGAATAACTCAAGTCGAAGCGCGTCGAAACACCCACCCCATCGGCGTTCTTCGTCGTGACCGTCACGAATACCAGGTTCAGAGCCTGCTGGAGTTCGAGAGTGATGGCCGGGCTGGCTCCCGACGCGACCGCTGACGGAGCCGCCACTGCCCGCACGATGACCGGCGCGGCCCAAGCACTCGCCAGAACGGCGCGCCGGCTGGGGCCAGGGGCAGTCATACGGACCACGCACCCGTGTAGTC
>BADC01000578.1 GCA_000333435.1 Corynebacterium-like bacterium B27
GCCTCGGCCCCCGGCTGCCCGGACGGTCGATCCCCCAGCTGGAGGCACGGGCGCCCCGGCTGCCGCCAGCCGGATGACCTCGCCCATCGAGACGGTGCTCGTCGCCATGTCGAGCCACGAGCGGCCCATAGCCCCCTTCGACCGGCACGCCGATCGCCACGGGGTTCGTGCCGAGCAGAGCCTCGATCGAGTGCGGCGGGTGCACCATCGCCTCGGTGGTGGACGTGACGATTCCGATGACGCCGGCGCGCGCCAGCCGCTCGACGTAGGTGCCGAGGAGGCCGAGGTGGTTCGCTCGCCGCACCGCGACCACGCCCACGCCGTGCGTCCGCGCCGCTGCCAGTGCCAGCTCCAGCGCGAGGTCGGCGGCGCACGGGCCCAGTTCGCCGCGCGCGTCCACCGTCGCAGCCACCGGGCTGTGCCGCAGGACTTCGGCTTCGGCATTCACGTCGATCACCCCGTTCGCGATCCGGGCGAGCAAGACGGGCAGTCGCGCGAGGCCATGCGAGGCATGGCCGCGCAGATCGGCTTCGACCAGGTTCTCCGCCTGCAGGCGCGCTTTGGCCCGAGGCACCCCCGCTCGCTCGAGCGCGGCGACACAGGCCGCCCGGAGCTCGGCGGCGGAGACGACCGCGGTGCCCGCGGCCGTGACGCTCACGCGCCGAGCGGGGTGACCGACCCGCTCAGGATGGTCATGGCGTACCAGTAGTGGTAGCCGCGCCCGGCGGTGATCGGACCGAGCTCGTGCAGTTCCTCGTACTCCGACTCGCCGAACTCGAGGGTCGCGTCACCGGAGTAGACGCTGCCGATCTCCATGTCGCGCAGCATCAGCGTCGAGAGTTCCAGCACCGACGCCTCGGGGCCGGCGAGGCTCGGGAACATCCGCAGGTACAGGTGCGGGATGCTTGCGGGCGGCGGCACGTAGCCGGCCTCCTCTGCGGTGTCGAGAGTGACAGATGCGGTGGCCAGCCGCCGGTTCATGCTGCTGACGTGCGCGTGGAAGGTGTGACCGGGCTCGCGCCGTGGCCCGCCGGTGCCGATCTCGACCGGCCGGGAGAGGAACGCCGACCCGAGCTTCTTCGGGAAGCCCTGCACCAGTCCGCGGATCTGTGAGAGCTCCGTGCTCACCCAGGAGAACGCGAGAAAGCCCACTCTCTGCTCTCCCTTCATGGCGTGGATGAGGAGGTAGGCCTCGTCGTGCTGGCCGCGGGCCGGGTCGGCGCGCATCCGCGGATCCGCATCCGCGCCCGCGTTCCACCGGCCGAAGCCGAAGCTCGCGGAGCCCTCGGGGGTCGGCACGAGACCGGTCGGCAGGTACTTCGCGAGCGTGTCACGGTCGGCGGTGAAGTCGACCACGAGCATCTCGGCCGAGTAGTCCCACGGCGGCGGCGGGAACAGCGCCGACTTGCCGGTGGGCGAGAGCGGCAGGGTGAAGCCCTTCAGGCCGGTGGCCGCGAACGCAGGGTCGCTGTCGTGCTCGAAGGGTGCGGATGTCTCGGTGCTCACTGCTGGTTCGTCCTTGCCTTGGCCGTCCGATCTTCATCGAACAGGATGCTGCTGATCTGGTCTTCGTAGTCGTGGAACTCGGGGCTGCGCATCACCTCGGGCGACCGCGGCCGCTCGATGGCGATGTCGATGGTGGCGGTCACCTGCCCGCC
>BADC01000577.1 GCA_000333435.1 Corynebacterium-like bacterium B27
CCGTCCGCATCTGTGATCGGGTCGATCGTGGTGCTCGCTCTGTTCTGCAGCGCCCTCGCGTTCATCCTCATGCTGGCGCTGGTCGGCGAGATCGGCCCGGTGAAGGCGACGACGATCACCTACGTGAACCCGGCGGTGGCCATCGCCGCGGGCGCCCTCGTGCTCGGCGAACGGGTGACGGTGTGGACGCTCGTGGGTTTCGCGGTCGTGCTCGCCGGCTCGTACCTCGTGACGCTGCGCCGCCGCTCCCCCACGCCGCCCGCGCCCGCGGGCCCCGAGGAGGCCGCGGCCCTCGACTGACCTCCGCGCGAGGAGGGACGTGTGGCGCGAGGGGTCAGTAGCCCGAGAAGGCGTCGCGGCGCACCGAGCGGGCGCCCGCGCGGCGCAGTTCGTGCGCGACGTGGTCGACGAAGCCCGGCGGGCCCGAGACGTAGGCGCGACGGCCGCGCAGGTCGGGCACGGCCGCCGCGAGCGCCGCCGACGTGACCCGGCCCGGGCCGAGGTACTCCCAGCCCGGCGGCAGGTCGCCCGGTTCCGACGGCGCACTCACGAGCACCCGGATGCCCGCTGCCACGAGCTCGTCGGCATAGACCAGTTCGTCGGCCGAGGTGACCGAGTAGACCAGCACCACGTCGACCGGCCGGCCGACGCCGCGCGCGCGATCGGCGAGCTGGCTCACGAACGGCGTGATCCCGATGCCGCCAGCCGCGAACAGGAGCGGCACGCCAGGGTCGGCCGGCAGCAGGAAGTCGCCACCGACCCAGGTGGAGCGAACGACCGCCCCGGGCTCGAGGGTCGCCAGCGCGCGCTTGAACGAGCTCGACGGCTGGCTGAGCTTGATGCCGATGCTGAGCCGCGACGGGTCGTCGGCGGGCGACCCGATGCTGAACATCCGTCGCGCACCCCTGCTGTCGACACCGCGGTGCGGAACGGTCAATTCGAGGTACTGCCCGGGCCGGAAGCCCACCGGGTGCATCGGCTCGAAGTCGAACGCGGCGCTCGTGGGGCTCAGGTCGCGGCTGCCGACGAAGCGCAGGCGCACCGCGCGCCGCTGACCGAACGCGAAGGCCACCACGTTTCCCACCACCAGCGCGATCTCGGGCGAGGAGTAGACCGGTCCGAACTGGTACGGAATGCCGAACAGCACCGCCACGACGCCGGCCACCAGAAGCTGCTGCCACCGGCGCGGCGGCAGGGTGAGCGGCTCGCTCAGCATGAACCCGGCCAGGAACACGGTGGGGAAGGAGGTGAGTGCGAGCCACAGCGCATCGGGCACCGACTGCCCGAGGTCGACCAGGCGCACGGTGATGATGACGGTCGCGAGCACCACGAAGCTCAGCCCGATCGTGAGTTTGCGGGTGCGGTAGAGCACGATCAGCGCACCCACCGCCACGAACGGCAGCAGCACCGGGTTCGCCACCCACCACCCGGCGATGTTCAGCGTCGAGAGCGTCATGATCACCGCCGCGGCCGCCACCGGGTTGAGCACGTGCCGCCCCCGGATGGCCAGCAGGTACTTCGACGCCGACGCCACCACCCCGCTCAGCGCGATCAGCAGCAGACCGGCAGGGTCGGCGGTGGGCAGGAACACCATGAAGACGAGGAGCCCGGTGATGACGGAGGACTCGAGGTGCGCCCGGGTGCGGAACAGCAGCCCGAACACCCAGCCCGACACCATCGTGGCCACGAGTGCGACGACGACGCTGAGCAGCAGCTGCAGCGGCGTGTAGAACAGCTGCCCGAGGGCGCTCGCGACGACCGCGATCAGCGCGATCGCCCCGAGCACGACCACCATCAGGCGGTACATCGTGACGCGCCCGAGGACGGTGTCGAGGCGGGATCTCATACGAACAACTCTCCTTGGAAGTCGCGCGAGCGCTCGGCTCGGCCGTCGGCGTAGAAACGCACATAGCTGAAATGGAATGTCTCGGCGAGACGGTGGGCACCCGTGAAGAACAGCGCCGTCGCGAGGCCGTCGGCGAGGGCCGTGTCGGCCGCCACCACCCACGTGGCCACGACATCACGGGCCGGGCTGCCGGTGCGGGCGTCGAGGATGTGGTGCAGACCGTCACCCCACCGCCGGCGATTGCTCGCCGAGGCGCAGAGGGCGTTGTTCTGCACCTCGGCCACGCCGATCGCCTGGCCGGCGGCGAACGGATGCTCGAGACCGACCCGGATCGGCTCCGGCCCCGCATGCACCAGGTCGCCGCTGGCGTCGACGACGTAGCGGTCGATGCCGTGCTCCCGCAGCACGACCGCCACCAGGTCGACCAGATAGCCCTTGCCGGCGGCCCCGACGTCGATGACGACGGGCCGGCGCGTCGTGAGGGTGCGCCCGTCGCGGGCGACGTCGGCGTTCCACGTGGGCCGGGCACCAGCATCCGGCGCCGCATCCGCCGACACCGCCGCGGGCCGCAGCGAGTAGTCGCGGTCGTAGCCGAGCAACTCGAGCTCCCGCCCCACGAGCGGGTCGACGGCGCCGTCGGTCGCCGCGGCCAGGCGGTCGTAGAGCGCGAACAACTCGGGTGCGTCGTCGGGGAACTCGTAGCGGCCCGGATGCTCGGCCACCGCGGTCACGAGCGAGTCGGCCCGGAAGCGCGAGTAGTTCGCATCGAACACCTCGACGCGGTGGAGGACGGCACGGCGCACGTCGTGCGCCAGCGGTTCAGGCGTCTCGATCTGCCAGCGCGTGCCGATCGCCTCGAAGTCGAACTGCGCGGGCCCCCAGGTGGGCGCGGAGCCGGTCATGGTGCCGCCCTACGAGGCGTCGGCCTTGATGGCGTCGATCGCCTGGTTGAACCCACCGCTGGTCAGGCTCGAGCCGGCCACCCGCGAGACGTCGATCTCGTCGATCTTCTTGCCCACCACGACCGCGGCGATCCCGTCGGCGAACTGGGTCTGATACTGCACGGCCGTGGGGTTGGTGGCCTCCGGCGTCACGGTCACCGCGGTGATCACGTCTCCGGCGAGGGTGACGGAAACGTCGATCTCCTCCTTGCCGTTGGGCGAGATGTAGTTGCCCTTGGCGTCGTAGGTGCCGTCGGCGTAGGTGGAGCCGCCTGACGCATCCGGAGCGCTCGTGCTCTCGGCGGGTGGGGTGGCCTGCGCCGACGGAGTGGCAGCTGCGCTCGGCACCGTCTGCGCATCGGCGGGGGCACCGCTCGCGTCGGTCGAACACCCCGCGAGGGCGACGGCGATGGAGACACCGGTCATGGTGGTGAGTGCGATCTTCTGCTGGCGAGTGATCATGTGTTGTCCCTGTCGTGTGGCGATGGCGTCGGCGACGGCGGCGACTGAGGCGAAGGTATCGCTCAGTACTGGACAACGGCTGCGCGGGCCGATTCGTTCAATCGGCCGAGCCGGACTTCTGACGCCGCAGCCGGCGCAACGTGCTGATGGTGCGTTGTTCGGGCAGGCTCCAGCCGAATCGCACCGCGAGCACGCGGATGAGGGTGGTGACGATGACGCAACCGACGCCGGCGACCGTGATGTCGGCACCGCTCGAGACCGCCGAGACGAGGAAGACCGCCCCGGCTGCGGCGGCGACGGCGTAAAGCGAGCCGACGTGGCTCACACCGATGGGGAGCCCCA
>BADC01000576.1 GCA_000333435.1 Corynebacterium-like bacterium B27
CGCCAGATGATGGTCGGCGCCTATGCGCGCGAGATCGATACGCTTCGGGCCATGGCGCGAGATTACACTCGCTGGGACGATGCGGTCACACACCTCTATGGGACGGTGGATCAACGCTGGGCGCGCGCCAACATCGGCGGCACCTACGTCAACGTCGTGCTCGATCATGACGGCTCCACTCTTTTCGGCTCCGAACCATCGCACAGGGATCCTCGCCTGGACCAGGTGGCGGCGGACGCCAGGACCAAATTGCTCGCGAGGCTGCCAAGGACTCTCGACCAAGTGGACCGTGCCGACATTGTCGGATTTGTCGGCCGCTATCGCGGCGAGCCG
>BADC01000575.1 GCA_000333435.1 Corynebacterium-like bacterium B27
GACAGGCGGCCNCATCGAGGCCGCCAACGCGGTGCCCTACGGCCTCGGCGCGTACCTGTTCACCGGCTCGGCCGATCGCGCGCTGCGGATCCCGGGCCTCCTCGACGTGGGCATGGTGAGCGTGAACCGTTTCGGCGTCGGCGCACGCGACACCTTCTTCGGCGGCCGGAAAGAGAGCGGCTACGGGTCGGAAGGCGGTCCGGAGGCGGTCGAGGAGTACCTCGTGCGGAAGCTGATCGTGCAGGCATGAGTCAGAGCATCCACGAAGCCGCGATCCTGCAGGAGCCGGGCGCCCCTGCGCTCCCCGGCGCGGCGCGACTGCCCGCCGCGTTCGCCATGCGTGCCGGGCTGCCCGCCGAACTCTTCGACGCCGAGGCTCAGCGGCGACTCGCCGAGCATCTCGATCTGGCACCGGTGCCCGTGACCGACCTGGGCGACACCGATCAGGAGGTGCTCGCCGGCGTCGAGGTGCTGATCACCGGCTGGGGCTCGCCGACGATCGATCGTGACGCGCTCGAGCGCATGCCGCGACTGCGTGCCGTCTTCCACGCCGCCGGAACGGTGAAGGAGCACCTGTCGCCCGCGGTATGGGATCGCGGCATCCTCGTCACCACCGCGGCCGCCGCCAACGCGCATCCGGTGGCCGAATACACGCTCAGCATGATCCTGCTCGCCGGTAAGGGCGTGCTGCCGTTGCCGGCGCTCGGCGACGCCCCGGGCGTGGGCAACTACCGGCGCACGGTCGGGATCATCGGAGCCTCCACCGTGGGCCGGCAGGTGATCAAGCTGCTGGCGCCGTTCGACCTGACCGTGCTCGTGTACGACCCCGTCATCACCGACGACGATCCCGTGCTGGCGCTCGCCGAGCGGGCCCAACTCGACGACCTGCTGCGCCGCGCGACGATCGTGAGCGTGCACGCCCCGCTGCTCCCGGAGACGGTGGGCCTCATCGGGGCGCGCGAGCTCGCACTCCTCCCGCCCGGCGCGACGGTCATCAACACCGCCCGGGCGCCGATCGTCGACCAGGACGCCCTGCAGGCGGCGGTCGAGGCCGGCGTCGTGCGCGCGATTCTCGACGTGACCGATCCGGAGCCGCTGCCGGACGGGCATCCGCTTCGCCGGCTCGATGGAGTG
>BADC01000574.1 GCA_000333435.1 Corynebacterium-like bacterium B27
CTGCCAGGCGCTGGCGGGAGCGATCGCGGAGCCCAGGTCGCGGAGCAGTTGCACCCGGGCCTTGATGATGTAGGCGATCGGGTCGCCGAGCGCACCGGTGTAGCTCACGCCGTGGTACGAGGGGTCGGGCTCGGTGAGGCCGGGGAACTTCTCGACGTTCTTCGACCACTCGAAC
>BADC01000573.1 GCA_000333435.1 Corynebacterium-like bacterium B27
ATACGCGATTGTGTCGAATGATGTACTCCTTTAATGCTTCACGCACAACGTCCGTAACCGTGCGCCCCTCGTCAGCTGCCTTGGCCTTGAGGACGTCGTAGATTTCGTCCGGAATGCGGAAAGCGCGGAGCGGGGTTTTCGGCTGATTCGGCACGCCGCAATGGTTGCACATCGGTGTTATACACCTGCTAGATTGGGCGGCAACAAAGGAGGCCTGAGATGGCAATGATCGTCATCGACGAGGAGATCTACTCGATCCTGGAGTCGATTTCTCGCCACAACCAGATGACGCACGAGGAGATCACCACCTTCGAGCTGCTGCGGCTCATCGACGCTGTCGGCGACGACGTGCTCGGCGTCTGCCTCGACCCCGCGAACCTGGCCGTGCGCGCCGAGGTGCCGCTCGAGGGGATCGCGCGTATCGCCCCGCACGTGCGCACGACCCAGCTGCGTGACGCCGCCCTCTGGGTGACCGAGGAGGGCATCTCCCGCTTCATCGCCCCCTGCGGCGAAGGCGTCATCGACTGGGACGTCGCGCTCGCCGAGGTGCTCGCCGCGAACCCCGGCATGAACCTCACCATCGAGCCGATCGGGCAGGTGCGCGCCGAGATGAAGCTGCACACCGCCGACCCGGTCTGGCGGGCCGGGCATCCCGACCTCACCGACGCCGCCCTCGCCGAGCTCACGGCGCTCGCCGAGGCGTACCAGGCCCGGGCGCTGGCGGGCGAGGCCGAGACCATCGACCAGCTGCGCGCCCTCCGCCCCGCGGAGGCCATCAACGACTTCGCGCTGCGCTGCGCGAGCCACCTGCGCGCGGCACTCGCGCGTCGCGAGGCGCTCGCCGGCTCAGCACCCGCATCCGTTCACGACCGATAGGACCACCATGAGCATCGCCCCCTTCCCCCTCACCGACACGGCTGCGCTGCGCGGACTCGCCGACGCGGTCGCGTGCGAGGTCGTGCTGCCCGAGCATCCGGACTACGACCTGCTGCGGCGGGTGTGGAACGCCGACATCGACCGCTACCCGGCCGCGATCGTGCGCTGCACCTCGGCGCAGGACGTCTCCGCCGCCCTCACCTGGAGCGTCACCAACGGCGTGCCGGTGACCGTGCGCGGTGGCGGTCACAACCTCGCCGGCACCGCCGTCGCCGACGGCGCGGTGTTGATCGACACCGCCCTCCTCAATGAGGTCGTCTTCGACACCGAGGCGGGCACGGTCACGGTGGGGGCCGGATGCCGCTGGGGCGACGTCGACCGGCCCGCCGCCGAGCTCGGGGTGGCGGTTCCCGCCGGCGTCGTCTCGCACACGGGGGTCGCGGGCTTGACGCTCGGCGGCGGCTTCGGCTACCTCGCCCGGATGTACGGCGCGACCGTCGACCACGTCGTCGAGATCGAGGTGGTGGTGGCCGACGGGAGCATCCTCACTGCCAGCGCCACCTCCCACCCCGAGCTGTTCTGGGCGCTCAAGGGCGCCGGTCACAACTACGGCATCGCCACCCGCTTCGTCTACCGCTACGTGCCGCTGCCCGGCCTGGCCACCGTGCGCCAGGCGCTCTACGCCGCGAGCGACCGCAAGGCGCTGCTCGGCTACTTCGCCGAGTGGGGCCTCGACGCGCCGGCCAACCAGGGCACCTACGTGCGGCTGCTGCGCGCGCCCGAGTACTGGTCGCAGATCCCGGCCGAGCACCGCGGCCAGCCCATCATCTCGGTCGCGACGGTGTTCTACGGCGACCCCGCCGACGAGCCCGCCGCCACCGCCCCGATGTTCGAGCAGGCCACGCCCATCTACGAGAGCCTCCGCACCATGCCGCACGTCACACTGCAGCACGCCACCGACGACGAGTTCCGCTACGGCATCTCGCACTACTGGAAGCACACCTTCTTGGAGCGAGC
>BADC01000572.1 GCA_000333435.1 Corynebacterium-like bacterium B27
GTAGACGCCGGTGAACTTGCCGGCGAGTGGCGGGCGGGTCCCGGTGGTGGCCGGGGGGTTCGGCAGGAATCCGGTTCCGGTCACGGTGACGGTGTCACCCTCCGGGTTCAGGCCCGTGGTCGTGGAGACGGTGACCGTGGGCGCATCCGGAATCGTGACGTCGACCGGCAGTGCGACCTTGCCCGCATCCGCCGACCCGCCGCTGGAGTACCAGTAGGACGACTGGCCCGTGAGGCCCTGGAAGTCGACGAAGCTCTGCGGGAAGGAGCCCCAGTGGTCGCCGGTCGTCAGTTGCGGCGTGGCGCCGGCAGGAACCGTGACCGCGACGCCCAGGTAATCGGGGTCGACCGAGAAGCCGGCAGCCTCCACGTCGACGCCGGACAGGGTGGCCAGGGTGACCTGGGTGTCTGGCAGCACGATGAATTTCGTCGAATCGTCCATGTCGGTGCCGTAGCCGCTCAGGGTCGCGGTGACCGAACCGGCGCCGCCGTCGAGCACCAGGTGCGGGTTGCTGACCGAGAACTGCGTCAGCCCGCTGTAGAACGCGACCGTGAAGTCGCCGGTCCAGGTGATGTCGGCGTCGTCGGCGGTCGCATCCATGGTGCCGGTGCCGGAGCCGATCGCGACGCGGTTGCCGCTCGAAGCGCCGCCGACGGTGAGGGCCGCGCCGGCGGTGTCGGTCGAGAGCCCGGCCCAGGTGGCGGTGGCGTAGCTGCCGTCGGCCTGCTTCTTCTGGATCGTGGTGTTGCCCGCGCTGGCGAGCCACTCGCTCTGGGTGAGGAGGTCGCCGGCATCCGTCTTCGCGACCTTTCCGGCGCTCAGGAGGTTGTAGCCGGGGCCGAAGGCCTTGCTGCCGGCTTCGTCGCTGAGGCCCCAGGCGAACACGGCGCCCGAGATGCTCGTGCCGGCGGAGGTCTCCGCGGGCGCTGCGGCCGGTGCCGGGGCGGCGGATGCGGGCGCGGCGGCCAGCGCGGAAAGGGCGAGCGCGGCGGTGACGCCGGCCGCCAGGGCGCCGGAGCGCCTGCTGATGCGGGGTTGGTTCACGAAGACTCCGAGTCGAATACGGGCGCGCCGCTGCGCAGCACGCGAGTCGGTCAATTTAGGCAAGCCTATCCTTAACTAGGTAAGGCATACCTAATTAACTTTCGGAGCGGTTCAGAGCCCCTGCGTCACAGCGCGAGTGCTCAGCGGCGCGGGGGCGTGCTGAGCACGAGGACGCCACCGCCGAGGGCGGCGACCACGATGATGAGGCCGAGCAGGGCCACGAGCGCGATGAGCAGCATCAGCACCTCGTCGGCCAGGCCCGCGCGGGTGGGCGTCTCCACGATCACCACCGACGAAGCCGCCGGTGCGCTGGCCGACGCCGCCGACGCATCCGACGCCGCGGGCAGCAGGAACGCGGCGGGGATCTTGGCGGGAGGGAGCTTCGCGACCGGTGCTCGCGCGCTCGCCTTGCCGGTGTCCGCCGCGGGCGCAGTGGGAGGGGCGAAGGTGGCCGCGTCGTAGCCGATCACGATGGGCTGGGCCGGTTTCGCCGCATCCGCGAGTCCGCCGCTGGAGTACCAGTAGGCGGCCGACCCGCTCTCGAGCTGGAAGTCGATGAAGCTCTGCGGGAACGAGCCCCAGTCGGGCCCCGACAGTGTTTGCGCGACCTGGCCACGTGGCAGGCTCACCGCGACGCCGCGGTAGTCGGGCGTCGCGGTGAAGCCGTCCGGCCCCACCTGCACACCGCTGAAGGTCGCCACCGTCACGGTGCGGTCGGCGAGCGGCTGCCATTTGCTGAGGTCGTCCATGTCGGTGCCGAAGCCGCCGACGGTCGCGGTGAGTGTGCCCGCGCCGTTCTCGACGGTGAGCACGGGGTCGCTCAAGTACCAGAACGCCATGCCGCCGTAGTAGGCCACGGTGACGTCGCCGGCCCAGCGGATGCTCGCACTGCCCGTTGCGCGGTCGACCTCGCCGATGCCGCTCGTCATCACGAACTGGTTGCCGCCGTACGGCGTGGTCGTGCCCGAGCTGAGCGGGGCGCCGGTGCGGTCGAGGCACTTCGTCTCCCAGCTGGCGGGCACGAAGCGGCCCGACGCATCCGGCTTCTCGATGGAGACGGTGCCGGCGCTCGCCGCGTACTGGGCGGAGGTGAAGATGACCGAGCCGCCCGGATCGGGCGTTCGACCGGCGGAGAGGTAGTTGCATCCACCGAAGTAGGCGCCGTTGTTCGTCTCGTCGTTCAGGCCCCAGCGGAGCACGGCGTTGTCGAGGGTGAGTACCCCGTCGGCGGCGGCGGTGATCTCCACCCGCACGGCGGTGGCGCGGCCACCGGCCGGGGCGGGCTCGCCGTCGAGTTCGGCATCGGTGACGAACAGGAGCCAGTGGGTGCCGACGGGGAGGCCGGCGGTGGAGACGGTGAGCGACGGATGCGCGGGACCGGTGCCGCTTCCCGTGGTGGTCGCGGTGGCGGCGAGGGTGGCGCTGCCGTACCACCAGGCCTCGCCCGACTGTGCGGTGGTCCAGGGCACCTCGACGGTCGCGTCCGCCCCCTGCACCGCCGTGATCGCGGTGGTGGGCTCGTACACGGCGACCTTCCCGGTGCTGATCGCGGCGTCGAGCGCGGCGCGGTCGGCATAGGCCGGCGGGCGGCTGCCGGGGGCGGAGCCGGCGGGGGTCGCGGTGAGCGGGCTGAAGTCGGAGAGCTCGCCCGTGCCCTCCGCGTTCGCCGCGGCGACGCGCACGGAATAGCCGGCGCCGGCGGTGAGACCGCGGAAGGCGGTGCTGGGCGGCGCGGCGGGGTCGGCGACCGCGATATCCGTCTCGGCGACGAGGCCCACGCCGGCCTGGTGGAGTTCGACGCGGTAGCCGGTGATCGGGGAGCCGCCGGTGTAGCGACCGGTCGTGGGGGTGCCGGTCCAGGTGAGGGAGCGCGCTGTGTCGGCGGCCGGGGCCGCGGGTGGGTTCGGCCACTCGGTGATCGGCGTGCGGGCGCCGCGGGTCTGGGCGGGGTAGTCGCTCGACCAGGCGGGCACCGTGCTCGTGCCCGAGGAGGGGCGGAAGCGCTTGACGCCGTCGACCAGGTCGTAGGCGACGACGCCCGCGAGGTAGCGGCTGGAGCCCTGGAGGCCGGTGAGCACGGCGCTGGTCGCGGCGCCGGCGTCGTAGTTCGCCACCTGGTAGAAGTTGGCGCTGGTGGCGGCGAGGTCGTGGCGGCGCTCGAGCAGGCGCACGACGTAGCCGGCGGGGGAGGGGGCAGGGTCGCTCGGGACGGGCTCCCAGCTGACGGTCACGCCGTCGTCGGTGGGGGCCGAGAGGGTCGGGGTGCCGGCCCGGGCGTCGGAGAGGATGCCGCCGCTCGACGCGGGGAGGGTCAGCGGGTCGCTGACGAGGGGGTTCGGCAGGGCTGCGGCGCCGTCGAGCAGGGTGACGCGGGCGGTGACGGTGGCGGCGCCGAACGCGACGCCCTCCACGCGGTAGCTGGTGGTGTCGGCGGCCACCTCGGTGCGGGCGATGAGCGTGCTGGTGTTCGCGACCGTTCGTCCGGCGAAGAGTTCGATGCGGTAGCCGCGCACGGCCGTCGCCGCATCGGCGGGTGCCGCCCACGACACGTCGACCGCGTAGTCGATACCCGCCGGGTCGCTCTGCACCAGCACCTGCCCGGTCGCTGGGGCGGCGGACGCGATCCACTCCGACGCCGGCAGCGGCGGTGGGTCGACAGTAGTGACGCCGAGCGCGGGGTCGGCTGCGGGCGTCGGCGCGAGGGGAGTCGGAGGCTGGGCGGGTGCGGTGTCGGCGATCGGGTCGTCCGCGGGCGCCGGCGGAGCCTCGGCGTCGCCGGCCGAAGGGGCTTGGTCCGAGGGTGCCGTGGATGTGCCGGTGCCGGTGTCGGGTGCGGTGGATGTGTCACCGTCGCCACCGGAGGGTCCGGCGCCGGCGGGTTCTCCGGTCGGCGCGTCGGTGGGCGGCGCGCTCGCCGTGTCCGCGTCGCCGTCGGCGGCCGGCGGGGCGGTGCCGGTCGTCGTTGCGGCGCCGGCACTCGAGTCCGCAGCATCCCCGGGCCCGTCGATCGCCACGCCCGCGCGGGCAGCGGAATCGCGTGCGCTCGGCCCCGTGATGGTCGTCGCGCCCACAGCCCCCGCGGAGGCCGTCGCAGCGGAGGCCGCCGCCGTCGGCGCGAGCAGGCCGAGGATGAGCGCGACGGTCACCGCGCCGGCACCGGGGATTCGCGGCCAGGTGGGACGCATCCGTCGGGCCATCGGGGTCAGGCCTGCTTTCCGGGGTCGGCCGGCTGGGTCGTGGCCTGCGGAGCGGCGGCGGGCGTGGCGGCGGCGGGCGTTGCCGCGCGCTTGCGGGAGGAGAGCACGGCCCAGACGAGGAAGACGATGGCGGCGATCGCCAGGAGTCCGACGCCGCCGACCGTGCCGAGCAGGATCGGCACGAGGGCGCTGTCGTCGGCCGCCACCGGCGCCGCGATGATCGTGGTCGACACGGGGGCGGGGGCATCTGTTTCGAGGGAGGTCGCCGAGCCGCCTGCTGCCGCCTGCGCGGCTGCCGCATCCGCTGCCGCCTTCTCCGCTTCTGCGGCTGCAGCCGCTGCGGCGTCGCCGGAGTAGAGGTCCTGGAAGGTGATGGGCGTGAACGTCTCGTTGCTCGGGTTGACCACACCGTGCGCACCGATCGTGATGATGCCGCACTGCACCTGCAGGCAGTCGACGGGGGTCACGTCGCCGTTGCGGTCGTAGGACTCGAACGACGATCCCGGGATCTTCATCGTGCCCGACCAGGTGCCGTCGGCCGCGAGCTCGCCGCCGTTCGCGGCGTACTCGGTCGACGAACCGGGAAAGCTCACGAAGAGCTGGTAGCCCACCGGATTCGACTCGTCGTCGTAGACGTAGCGGTAGGTCGACCCTGTGGCGCCCCCCTGGCTCGGTGCCCAGGCGCCCCCGTCGACCCAGCCGAAGAACACGTAGAGGCCCCCGAACCCGTTCGGGATCGACTGGAACCCGCTGCCCGACACCGTCACCTCGGTGAGGTAGTTCGGGTCGGCGACGCCGACCAGCTCGGGCCGGTCGGCCACCACCACGCTCACCGATCCGGCCGCCTGCGCGGGTGCCGCGGCGCCTGCCACGGCCGAGCCGAGCACCGCCGCCAGGGCGAGGCCGGCTGCGGCGAGGGTCGTGCGGATGCGGTTCATGCGTTCTCCTCGATGGGTTCGGTGGGCGCGTCGGGTGCGGTGGTCTCCGTGGTCGCGGTCGCCGCCACGGGCTGTACGGGAGCGCGCCGCGGCAGCACGATCGCCGTGCCGGTGACCGGGTGCCGGAGCACATCGACCTCCACCTCGTACACCGCGCGCAGCAGGGCCGGGGTGAGCACTGCATCCGGTGGTCCGTCGGCGACCACGCTGCCGTTCGCCACGAGCACGATTCGGTCGGCGTAGGCCGCCGCGAGGCTGAGGTCGTGCAGCACGATCACCACGCAGTCGCCCGCGCGGGCGCGGTCGCGCGCGATGCGCAGCACGTCCTCCTGGTGGCGCAGGTCGAGCGCGGCGGTCGGTTCGTCGAGCAGCAGGATGCCCGTCTCCTGCGCCAGGATTCGCGCCAGCGACGCCCGCGCCCGCTCACCCCCCGAGAGCGACGGCAGCGGTCGCCCGCTGAACCGGGTGAGCTCGGTGAGCGCGATCGACTCGTCGACCACGCGGTCGTCGTCGGCGTCGCGCGGAGTGCCCTGCCAGGGCGCCCGCCCCATCTCGACGACCTCGCGCACCGTGAACGGGAAGAAGACCCCGTTCTGCTGCAGCAGCACCGCCCGTCGGCGCCCGAGCTCGCGCAGGCTCCACGCGCCGAGCGGCCGCCCCGCGATCTCCACCGTCCCGGCCGTCACCGACTGGTCGCCGGTCACCACCGAGAGCAACGTCGACTTGCCGGCCCCGTTCGGCCCGATCAGCGCCACGACCTCGCCCGCGGCCGCCTCGAACGAGACGTCGTCGAGGATGCGTGTCCCCCCGATCTCGACGCGCGCCCCCCGCACGCGCAGGGCGGCCGCGGTGGCCGCACCCCGCGCATCCGTCGCCGACCCGTCAGTTGTG
>BADC01000571.1 GCA_000333435.1 Corynebacterium-like bacterium B27
CGAGCGCGAGCTGGATGTTCTTGCGCACCGACCGCCACGGCAAGAGCGACGGGTCCTGGAACGCGATGGAGAGGTGCCGGCTTCTGCGAGCCGTGTCCGGGTCCTCCCCGTGCACGAGCACGCGGCCGCTGGTGGGCTCGTCGAGCCCGCCCAGGATGCGCAGGGCCGTCGACTTGCCGCATCCGGACGGCCCGACGAGTGACACCAGCGCTCCGCGGGGAATGGCGATGTTCACGTCGTGCAGAGCCACGACCTCGTGCCGCCCGATGGAGAAGCGCTTCTCGACGTGCTCGAACGACAGACCGAGGTCGGTCGCGGCGATCGGAGTCGTCATCGTCATACCCGGTTCTTCCCGGCGTAGACCTCATCGAGGATCTCGGTCGTCACGATGTCGGTCACGTCGACGTCGAGCTTCAGCTGGTCGAACACCTGCTGGGTGCCGGCGATGAGCGAGTCGGACATGGTGCACAGACCGTTCGCGGTGCTCTCGTCGGAGACCACGAAGTCGAGCTGACCCTCCAGTCCGGCGCGCTGCTCGTCGGCGTTCAGCCCCAGGCTCTTGCCGTAGGTGTTGACCGTGAGGTCGATGGCCTGGTCGATCTGGCCGCCGAATGCGACGTCCTGCCAGCCCATGATCTCGCCCCGCAGGAACTTCACCAGCTGGGCGCGCTTGGCGTCATCCTGCAGCGTCTCCTCCTTCACGGCGTAGGCGGCCGAGATGGGGTTGTAGCCGAAGTCGGCGAGCAACATGGTCTCGAGGGTGACGTCACTTGCGATCTGTGCGATTCGCGTCGAGCCGTAGCCCTGCACCGCGTCGACCGTGCCGCTCGCGACCGGAGTGATGTCGTAGCTGCCGGGGACCTCGGTGATCTTCGAGCGGTCGACGCCGTTCAGGGCGAGGAAGGCCGCCCAGTCGCTGTCGTTCGAGGCGAAGACGCCGACGGTCTTGCCCTCGAGGTCCTGCGGCGAGGTGATGGGGTTGTCGGAGCGGGAGATGACGGTCAAGCCGTACTTCTGCCATAGCGCGCCGACGATCTTCAGCTTGATTCCGTCCGAGACGAGGAGGTTGGCGGCCGAGACGGCCTTGCTCGACGAGACGAACGCCTGCCCGGCCGCCACCAGCTGCTGCGGGTTGGTGTTGGGACCGCCGGGCAGGAGCTTCACGGCGAGGCCCTGATCGCTCCAGTAGCCGTTGGTGTCGGCGAGGTAGCTGCCGGCGAACTCGTAGTCCTCGGTCCAGGACAGCTGCCAGCCGATCGGTGCCCCCGCGGCCGCGGAGCCGGTTCCGCTCGGGGACGGGCTGCCGCAGGCCGCGAGCAGGGTTGCGGCCCCAATGCTGCCGAGCCCGCCGAGGATCAGCGACCGGCGGGAGATGCCGGCCGGCGGGGTGGGGAGGGTGAGGCGGGTGGTCATGATCGTCTCCTTGGGTCGGATGGTTCGTGTGGTGGGGTGAGTGCGTCGGTTGCAGGTGGTGCGGATGAGGATGGTCCTGCGGCCCTACCGGCGGATGAGCCGTTCGGGTGCGTAGTAGGCGAGCGCCATAGATTCGGCGATCTCGACGATCACGTAGAGCGCCATCGTCATGAGGGTGGTGACCGACACGGTGGCCCACAGCGGCTCGTAGCCGCCGACGCCCTGCATCGAGATCACGACGAGGTACCCGAGCCCGTCGCCGGTGGCGAGCCACTCGGAGACGAAGGCGCCGAACACCGCGCCCGGCACCGCGAGGCGCGCGGCCACGAAGACCCCGGCCACGGCGCTCGGGAAGCGCAGTCGGGTCATCACCGTCCAGGGCGTGGCGGCGACGCTCTGGAAGAAATCGAGCGTGGTCGATTTCGGCGAGCGCAGGCCCTGGGAGACCCAGACGAGGGTCGGGAAGAACACGGTGAGCCCCGTGATGATGGTCGTGACGAGGAGCCCCCGGCCGAACAGCAGGATGAACAGCGGGAGGATCGCGAGGATGGGCACGGTCTGGATGAGCAGCACGGTCGGCAGCGTGGCCCGCTCGACGGCCGGCACGGTGACGAAGAGCATCGCGAGCAGCACGCCCAGGACCGTGCCGACGAGATAGCCGGTCAGGGCGTGCCCGAGCGTGGTCCACATGGCGCCGAGCACGAGGTCGCGGTGTGCTGCGGAGTCGGGCTGGCCCACCCAGTACGACCAGACGTCGAGCGGCGTCGGCGTGCCGAAGGCGTCGAGGGCGAGGGCGTGCACGCTGACCGTCCAGAGCACGCAGATGAGGGCGAGCGCGAGAACGAGGAATGCCACCGTCACCAGGATGCGTCGGCCGCCCGCGGCCAGGAGGGGGTAGATGTTCATGCTCAGCGCGCTCCCCTCGAGTCGACGGCCCAGGAGTTGCAGGCACGGTCGAGGAGCGCGATGAGGCCGTAGACGACGATGGTGCCGAGCACGATCACCGCACAGGTGGCCCACACCCGAGCTGGCTGCAGGTAGGCGAGGGCGTTGACCATGAAGATCCCGAGCCCCTCACTCGCGCCGAGCCACTCGCTGGCGATCGCGCCGAGCACCGCGCCGGGCACACCGAGCTTCAAGCCGGCGAAGATCTCCGGCAGGGCGGTGCGGAAAGAGATCTTGCGGAGCACCGTCCAGCGGCTGCCGCTGAGCGAGCGCACCAGCAGGATCTGACTCTCGCCCACCGCGCGCAGTCCCGACACCGTGGCGAGCAGGGTGGGGAAGAAGACGACGATCGCGACCACGGCCACGCGCGTGCCCTCGAGCCCGAACATGGTGCCCAGGATGGGTGCGATGGCGAGCGTCGGCAACGAGTAGATCACCAGCGCGAGTTTGGTGACCACGAGCTCGGCACCGACCGAGAACGACAGTGCCACCGCCAGCAGGATGGCGAGGGCCTGGCCGACCAGGAAACCGACGGCCGCCGTGCGCGCGGTGGCGAGACCGTTGACCACGAGCAGCTCGCCGTCGGTCCAGAGCTGTTGCACGATCACCGACGGCGCCGGGAACACATAGCTCTGAGCAAGCACCGTGCGTGCCGCGATCTCCCACGCGACGACGAGCAGCGCCACCAGGGCGAGGGTCACGAGCGGCCCGATGAGACGACGGGGGCCCAACCGCGCCGACCGCTCGATCGGGGTGACGACCTCGTCGATCTCCTCGTCGATGTCGTCGGTGACCGAGTGGGAGAACTCACGTTCCTCGGTGTCCATGATTGCCATACGTCCTCACAGTTTTAAGTGCGAGGTCGATTCTGCAACATAAATGTTCACGCAGGATGCCTGATGCGCGCAAATAAGCGACTTTGTGGCGCTACTGCAACATAGCTTTTACATTCGAGCCGCTGACGAAACCTGGCTGAAACGTTCCGCGAGTCACCAGTTACCGGTCTGGAACAGGGCGGTGCGGAAACGCATCATGTGCGCCGACCGCACTCCGGCGATGTGGCTGACCGCGTCGAACCCCTCGCCGATCTGAGCCTCGTTCGCGCAGAGCAACTCGACACTGAGCGGCCGATGCCCCGTGGATTCGCTGATGAAGTTGACGTTCGGCATCCCCGCGAGGGAACGCACGATGCTCGTCGAGTCCCCTTTCGTCTCCATCAGCAATCGCACCGCCGTCACGCCCGGTGCCCTCGCATCGGGGCGGGTACGGATCTGGATCGTGTGATCTCCGGTCAATCGCATCACGCGCTGACGGGTGGCCGGCACCGAGAGACCGGATGCCGCGCTCATCGCCGTGAGCGAGACACGGGCGTCCCGCTCGAGCATCGCCAGGAGCATCCGGTCGACGTCGTCGAGGGCGCGGTCGGACTGGTCTCCCGTGCGCCACAGCAACTCGTCGAGCGGCGGCTCGTCACGCCGGGCGCCCGTGAACGCGAACACCGGTGACCAGCTGCGCAAGACGATCGAGGTCGACAGCGACGCGATCTCCGGCTCGGACCGCACGACCCCGTTGACGAGGTCGACCAGACCGGCGTTGGACGAGGTGCTCACCTGAACCAGGAGCCGCTCGTAGTCGTCGGCCACACCGATCCAGGCGACGCCCGGAACCTGCGCCAGTCGCGTGGCCAGGTCGCTGTTGCCGCGTTCGGCCGCGATCTCGATGTGCGCCACCACGGGACGGCCGAGGATGCTCGGGTCGATCAGTGCCACGGTGCGGATGAGCCCCCGCTCGACGAGCCGCTCGTAGCGTGCCTTCACGCGAGCCGGGGGCAGGGCCGTGTCGCGGGCCAGCTTAGCGATCGACGCCCGGCCGTCTCGTTGCAGCGCAGCGATGATGCGGTGATCGGTCTCGTCGAGATCGGGCCAGGGCGTCGGCCCCGGACGCGCGGTGTCGCGGTCCGGCCATTCACTCACGGGTCCTCCTCGGCGTCGATCGGCAGGATACTCTCACTCATGAATGGAGCCGTGTGAAGGGAGCGGGACGACGTGAAAGCCGACCACGACGCTGCCGTACCGAGCCCGGATGACGCGGTCATCCTGCTCGCCCGGCGGCTTCCCAAAGCCGAACTGCATATGCACCTTACCGGTTCGCTGGCACCCTCCGACTACCTGCGCCTGCGCACCGCGAGCACGGGCGAGCGGCCGAGCGCGGCCGACTTGGCGCGGGCATACGACAACCTCGGCGCCGCCAAGTTCTTCGCCGACCTCGATGTCGCCGCCGGCCTCTGGCAGGATGCTGAGGGACTCGAGCGCGCCACCGCCGCCGCACTCGACACCGCCTTCGATCGGGGCGCGCGGCATATCGAGCTGCTCTGCACGCCCGCACTCAGTCACTCCCAAGCCGGGCTGTCGGTGCGGGAGACCTTGGGGGCGGTCGATCGGGCGTTCGCGGCGGCGCGGGAGCGGCTCGGCGTCAGTGGTGGGATCGTGGTGGAACTGCACCGCCCCGACGGTGATCGGGACGCCGTGAGCCTGGTGGAGGAGTCGATCGCGCTGCGCGCCGAGGGGATGCGCATCCTGGGCATCGGAAGTGACGGCGACCACCGCTCGGCGCCGTTGTCAGCGTTGCAAGACGCTTACCGTCGCGCCAAGGATGCCGGCCTCCGCATCACCGGGCACGTCATGTCGGCGGCCGAGACCCGCCTGGCGCTCGACTGGGG
>BADC01000570.1 GCA_000333435.1 Corynebacterium-like bacterium B27
TCGAAGTTGGAACCTCCCCACGCATGAACGCCAGAGGAGGTTCTTGCCGAGCGCGAGCTCGCCGTTTCGGTGGCCGGGCCATCGGCGATGACCTGACCGGCCTCGATCCGCTCGCCCTCGGAGACGATGACGCGGTTGTTGTACGACGTGCCATGGTTCGAGCGGTCGAACTTGCGCAGGTAGTAGGTGTCGTAGCCACCGTCGTCGAGCTGCACGGTGACGGCGTCGGCCGACACCTCCTGCACCACACCGGCGTTGGCCGCGGTGACCACGTCACCGGCGTCGATGGCTGCGAAGCCCTCCATACCGGTACCCACCAGCGGCGACTCCGAACGGAGCAGCGGCACGGCCTGGCGCTGCATGTTCGCGCCCATGAGCGCGCGGTTCGCGTCGTCGTGCTCGAGGAAGGGGATGAGCGAGGTCGCGACCGACACCATCTGGCGCGGCGAGACATCCATGTAGCCGATCTCCTCGGCCGGGAACAGGTCGACCTCGCCGCCCTTCTTACGGGCGAGGACGCGCTGCTCGGCGAAGTGCGAGTCGGCGGTCAGCGGAGCGTTGGCCTGGGCGACGATGTACTCGTCCTCCTCCGACGCGGTGAGGTAGTCGATGTTCTCGGTGACCTTGCCGTCGACGACGCGGCGGTAGGGGGTCTCGATGAAACCGAACGAGTTGATGCGCGCGAAAGATGCGAGCGAACCGATCAGACCGATGTTCGGGCCTTCAGGGGTCTCGATCGGGCACATCCGGCCGTAGTGGCTGGGGTGCACGTCGCGCACCTCGACGCCGGCACGCTCACGGGACAGACCACCGGGGCCGAGCGCAGAGAGGCGGCGCTTGTGGGTGAGACCCGCGAGCGGGTTGTTCTGGTCCATGAACTGCGACAGCTGGCTCGTTCCGAAGAACTCCTTGATCGCGGCGACGACGGGGCGCACGTTGATCAGGGTCTGCGGGGTGATGGCCTCGATGTCCTGCGTGGTCATGCGCTCGCGGACGACGCGCTCCATGCGGGACAGACCCGTGCGGACCTGGTTCTGGATGAGCTCGCCGACGGCGCGGATGCGACGGTTGCCGAAGTGGTCGATGTCGTCGACGTCGAGACGGATCTCGACCGGCTTGCCGTCACGCACGCCGGGCAGCTGCGTCTGGTTGTCGTGCAGGGCCACCAGGTACTTGATGGTCGCGATGATGTCCTGGTTGGTGAGGACGGAGTCGCTGAGCGGAGCGTCGATACCGAGCTTGCGGTTGATCTTGTAACGACCCACCTTCGCCAGGTCGTAGCGCTTCGGGTTGAAGTAGAAGTTGTCGAGCAGCGCACGCGCGGCCTCGGCAGCCACCTGCTCGCCCGGACGGAGCTTGCGGTAGATGTCCTTGAGAGCCTCTTCCTTGGTGAGGATCGAGTCCTTCTCCAGGGTGGCCTCGATGGAGGCGAAGCCCTTGAACTCCTCGAGGATCTCCTCGGAGGTGAGGCCGAGGGCCTTGAGGAACACGGTCACCGACTGCTTGCGCTTGCGGTCGATGCGCACGCCGACCTGGTCGCGCTTGTCGATCTCGAACTCGAGCCAGGCGCCGCGGCTCGGGATGATGCGCGCCGAGTAGATGTCCTTGTCGGAGGTCTTCTCGGGGGTGCGCTCGAAGTACACACCGGGGGAACGCACGAGCTGCGACACGACGACACGCTCGGTGCCGTTGATGATGAAGGTGCCCTTCTCGGTCATCAGCGGGAAGTCGCCCATAAAGACCGTCTGGGTCTTGATCTCACCGGTCTGGTGGTTCATGAACTCGGCCTCGACGTAGAGCGGGGCGGCGTAGGTCTTGCCGCGCTCCTTGCACTCGTCGATGGTGTACTTCTCCGGCTCCAGGAACGGGCTGGTGAAGCTCAGCTGCATGGTCTCGCCGAGGTCTTCGATCGGCGAGATCTCCTCGAAGATCTCGTCGAGGCCCGAGTTGCTCGGCAGGTCTTGCCGGCCGGCGGCCTTGGCTTCGGCGACGCGTGCCTTCCACACGTCGTTACCGACCAGCCAGTCGAAGCTCTCGGTCTGCAGAGCGAGCAGATCGGGAACCGTCAAGGTGTCGGTGATCTTGGCGAACGAGAGCCGGGAAGCGGCCCGACCGTTCTTGGGTGAATTGGTGGTTGCGTTGCGCGCAGCAGCCAAGGAAATAACCTCCGTGGACCCCGTCGGGTCTTGTGTTACTTACGGTCGATGTGGTGTCGAGACTCCGCAGACATGGTCTGAACCCGCAATATGGTTCTAGAGTGTTGCTGCGCGGTATGGTGTGAACCTGTCCGCGCGGCTGCCGACCACAATATGAAGGCATGGGTTTTCTGGGAGCGCAAAGAACAAATATAGGCGTTTTCAACACGCCTGTCCAGTCGAAATCTTGACCAGTTCCATTTTCTCAGGTATAACCACCGCGTGAGCGACGCCGAGAGCTTCCTCGAGGGCCGTTGGCGGCGCATCCTGGCCGCCACGCCCTCCCGCGGCCCCCTCTCCTGGCTCGTCGAGTTCCTCGTGTTCGGGCTCAAGCAGGCCTGGGCCTGCGTGTTCGGCGGCGCGCTGCTCGCCGTCATCTTCGCGGCGCGGCTCTGGTACCCGGACGACGCCGTGCTCGCGCGGAACGACTTCCTGACGCTCGCGGCGGTGGCGATCCAGGTGGTGATGGTCGCGGCGCGGCTGGAGACCTGGCGGGAGCTGCGGGTGGTCGTGCTCTTCCACATCGTGGGCACCGTGATGGAGCTGTTCAAGACCGACGTCGGGTCGTGGAGCTACGGAGCCGACGGCATCCTGCGCATCGCCGGGGTGCCGCTGTTCAGCGGGTTCATGTACGCGGCGGTCGGGTCGTACCTCGTGCGGGTGTACCGGCTGTTCGATCTGCGCTTCACGCGCTATCCACCCGTGTGGCTGACAGCCGTGCTCGCCGCCGCGATCTACCTCAACTTCTTCACCCACCACTACGTCTGGGACCTGCGCTGGCTGCTCGTGCTCGCCGTCGTGGCGGTGTTCGCGCGCACGACGATGCACTACCGGGTCTTCCGGCGGACGTACCGGATGCCCGTGCTCGTCGCGTTCCTGCTGGTGGCGCTGTTCATCTGGTTCGCCGAGAACATCGCCACCTTCTCCCAGGCCTGGACCTACCCCGACCAGGCGACGGGCTGGCAACTCGTGTCGGCCGCGAAACTCGTGTCGTGGTTCCTGCTCATGATCATCTCCGTGGTGCTGGTGACGTGGGTGTACCCGCCGAAGGCGCCGGGGCCGCTCGGGCCACGGCGATAGGGTCGAGGGATGGCACGGAACGCGGAGCGGGCGGCGGGCGGCGGGGGCGCCGGGCATCCGTCGACCCGGTTGCAGGACGGGTTGCTCGCCACCATCGAGGAGGACCGGTTTCGCCCCGGATCGAAGGTGCTGATCGTCGACGGCACACCGCAGTCGCACGTCGACCTCGACGACCCCGGCTACCTCTCGTTCGAGTACGTGCGGCGCATCGGGCACGGCATCGACCTCGTCGCCGCGCCCGGAGCGCCCATCACCGCGGTGCACCTCGGGGGTGGCGCATTCACCCTGCCCCGCTACGTTGCCGCCACCCGGCCCGGGTCGCGGCAGCAGGTGGTGGAGATCGACAGCGCGCTCGTGGAGTTCGTGCGCGAGCACCTGCCGCTGCCGCGGGACGCGAGCATCCGGGTGCGGCACGGCGACC
>BADC01000569.1 GCA_000333435.1 Corynebacterium-like bacterium B27
CGCTCCCATGCTGGGAGCGAACGGCAGCGCGGACCTGCCGATGTTACCAGGTCGGACTGGGTGCCCAGGTCGGAGCGGGTTACCAGGTCGGGCTGGTGGTCGGCGATTCGGCGTAGGCCATGGTGGCCGCAGCCGAGCTCTCGGCCTGCCGCCGGTCGAACTCCTCGCGCGCCGCCAGATTGCGCGCCTTGACCTTGCGGCCGCGCAGCGCGATCCAGGCACCGGCCCAGATGGTGGCCTCGCGGGCCACGATGGCACCGGCGAGGGTGAGCGGGTCCATGGTGATGGAGCGCACGAAGTCGTACTGCTCCTGGGGCTGCCAGTTCCAGGCCTGCACGTGGATGAGTGCGCCCGCCAGGCCCCCGAAGTAGACCAGGACGGCCACCAGGAAGCCGCCGAGCACGTAGGCCCACCAGCCCGCGCGATTGACGATCAGCACGATCAGGATGAGCGAGACCGCGAACACGATCACCGGCACGATGAACGCGGCGCTGAGGAGGAACGAGGAGAAGGCCGTGACGTAGGTGTCGGGCTGCACGTTCGCCGAGATGATGAGGAAGGCGACGGCCGCGTAGACCACCGCGAACGCGACGGTGCCCACCAGCGCGATGAGCGTACCGCCGCCCCGGTTGCCGCGGGCGGGCGGTGGCGTGGGCGCGGCGATCGGCTGCGGCACGGGCTGGTAGGGCGGCGGGTAGGCCGCACCCGCGATCGCGGCGGCCGCCGGCGGCGCCGGAGCGAACGCGGCCGCGGGGTACGGGGTGCGGCCCTCATCGACCGGGACGTACGGCGTGGGCTCGGACGACGTCACGTAGGGGCCGCCCTGCGGCTGACGGTCGTAGGCGGCGGTGGCCTGCTCGGCAACAGGAGCATGGTCGGAGACGACGTAGGGACCCCCCAGCGGCTCGCGAGTGGCGCTCTCGGGCGTCGGCCGCCCGCTCGCGGCCGGCAGGTCCTCACCGGCGGCTTCGACCGGCCCAGCGTGCTCGACGGCCTCGACGCGCTCGACGCGCTCGGTCTCGGCCACCTCGACGTTCTCAGCGGGTTCCGGGTCGTTGCGCGGCGCATCCGTCGCCCCGTCGCCCGCGGGCGCCTGCCACGCCGGCAGATCGGGCAGCGGCGGCGTCGCCGGCGCCGCCGTCTCCCCCTCGGGCCCCCGCGCAGGGAACTCCGGTGTGTCGTCGTGACGGTCGTCGCTGCTCATGCGCACACGCTACCAACGGATGCGTCATCCGGCAGCCACGCGCGCCGCAGAACCAGAAAGGCCCCCCACCGTCCGGTGAGGGGCCTTTCGGGGGTGCCTACTAGTTGTAGGTGCCCGGGGTGTAGTCGTCGCTCGAGAACGAGTCGAAGTCGACGAACGAGAGGTCGGCCTCCGAGAACACCGAGTCATCCGTGAAGATGCGGTTCGGGTAGCGCTCGGCCTTGGCCTCTTCGGTCGCCTCGACGGTGACGTTGCGGTACTTCTGGAGACCGGTTCCGGCCGGGATCAGCTTTCCGATGATCACGTTCTCCTTCAGGCCCACCAGCGGGTCGGACTTGCCCTCCATGGCGGCCTGCGTGAGAACACGCGTGGTCTCCTGGAACGACGCGGCCGACAGCCACGACTCGGTCGCGAGCGAGGCCTTGGTGATACCCATGACCTCCTGGCGAGCCGAGGCGGGCTTCTTGCCCTCGGCGAGAGCGGCGCGGTTCACCTCGGTGTAGCGCGACCGGTCGACGAGCTCACCGGGGAGCAGGTCGGTGTCGCCGTGCTCGACGACGGTGACCTTGCGCAGCATCTGCCGCACGATGACCTCGATGTGCTTGTCGTGGATCGGCACACCCTGCGAGCGGTACACGCCCTGCACACCGCCCACGAGGTGCTTCTGCACCTCGCGCACGCCCTTGACGCGAAGGACTTCCTTCGGGTCGACGGCGCCGACGATGAGCTGCTGGCCGAGCTCGACGTGCTGCCCGTCCTCGACGAGGAGGGTGGCGCGCTTCAGCACCGGGTAGGCGATCGGCTCGTCACCGTTGTCGGGCGTGAGGATGACCTTGCGGCTGCGCTCCGTGTCCTCGATGATGACGCGACCGGCGGCCTCGACGATGGGCGACGCACCCTTGGGGGTGCGGGCTTCGAAGAGCTCCTGCACGCGGGGCAGACCCTGCGTGATGTCGTCGGCCGAGGCCGATCCACCGGTGTGGAAGGTGCGCATCGTGAGCTGGGTACCGGGCTCACCGATCGACTGGGCCGCGATGATGCCGACGGCCTCGCCGATGTCGACGAGCTTGCCGGTGGCGAGCGAGCGGCCGTAGCAGGCAGCACACACACCGACGGCCGACTCGCAGGTCAGCACGGAGCGCACCTTGATGGTGCGGACGCCCGCGGCGACCAGCTTGTCGATCAGCACGTCGCCGACGTCGTCTCCGGCCTCGGCCACGACCTCACCCTTCTCGTTCACCGCGTCAGCGGCGAGCGAACGGGCGTAGACCGAGTTCTCGACGTTGTCGTCGCGGGTCCAGGTGCCGTCGGCACCCTCGATCGCGATCGGCAGGTCGAGACCGCGGGAGGTGCCGCAGTCGGGCTCGCGGATGATGACATCCTGCGAGACGTCCACCAGACGACGGGTGAGGTAGCCCGAGTCGGCCGTACGGAGAGCCGTGTCGGCCAGACCCTTACGGGCACCGTGGGTCGCGATGAAGTACTCCGCCACCGACAATCCCTCGCGGTACGAGGAGATGATCGGGCGCGGGATGATCTCACCCTTCGGGTTGTTCACCAGGCCTCGCATACCCGCGATGTTGCGGATCTGCAGCCAGTTACCACGAGCACCCGACGACACCATGCGGTTGATGGTGTTGTCGCTCGGGAAGTTGGCACGCATGGCCTGGGCGACCTCGTCGGTGGCCTTCGTCCAGATCTGGATGAGCTCCTGACGACGCTCGAGGTCGGTCGTGAGACCCTTCTCGAACTGACCCTGCACCTTGGCGGCCTGCTTCTCGTAGCCCGCCACGATCTCCCGCTTGTTCGGCGGGGTCAGGATGTCGGAGAGCGCAACGGTCACACCGGAGCGCGTGGCCCAGTAGAACCCGGCGTCCTTGATGCGGTCGAGCGAGGCTGCGACCTCCACCTTCGGGTAGCGCTCGGCGAGGTCGTTGACGATGCCCGAGAGCATCCCCTTGTCGGCGACGGCCCGGGTGAGCGGGTAGTCGGCCGGCAGGGCCTCGTTGAACAGCGCGCGACCGAGCGAGATGTCGACCAGCACGGGGCCGTCGACGTAGCCCTCGGGCCGCTCGTCCTCGTGGAAGACGACGTCGTTCAGGCGGATGCGCACATTCGCGTTGAGGTCGAGCGTCTTCTGGTCGAAGGCCAGGATCGCCTCGGCGATCGAGGCGAACGCGCGGCCTTCACCGACAGCGCCCTCCTTGACCGTGGTGAGGTGGTGCAGACCGATGATCATGTCCTGGGTCGGCAGGGTGACCGGACGGCCATCCGACGGCTTCAGGATGTTGTTCGACGCGAGCATCAGGATGCGCGCCTCGGCCTGGGCCTCGACCGACAGCGGGAGGTGGACGGCCATCTGGTCACCGTCGAAGTCCGCGTTGAACGCGGCGCAGACGAGCGGGTGCAGCTGGATCGCCTTGCCCTCCACGAGCTGGGGCTCGAAGGCCTGGATGCCGAGACGGTGCAGCGTGGGCGCGCGGTTCAGCAGCACGGGTCGCTCGCGGATGATCTCCTCGAGCACGTCCCACACCTGCGGGCGCGAACGCTCCACCATGCGCTTGGCGGCCTTGATGTTCTGAGCGTGGCTCAGGTCGATCAGGCGCTTGATCACGAACGGCTTGAACAGCTCCAGCGCCATCTGCTTGGGCAGACCGCACTGGTGCAGCTTCAGCTGCGGGCCGACGATGATGACCGAACGGCCCGAGTAGTCCACGCGCTTGCCGAGCAGGTTCTGACGGAACCGGCCCTGCTTACCCTTCAGCATGTCGCTGAGGGACTTCAGCGCGCGGTTGCCGGTGCCCGTGACGGGGCGACCGCGGCGGCCGTTGTCGAACAGCGCGTCGACGGCCTCCTGCAGCATGCGCTTCTCGTTGTTGACGATGATCTCGGGCGCACCGAGGTCGAGCAGACGACGCAGACGGTTGTTGCGGTTGATGACACGACGGTAGAGGTCGTTCAGGTCGCTGGTCGCGAAGCGGCCACCGTCGAGCTGCACCATCGGGCGCAGCTCCGGCGGGATGACCGGCACCACGTCGAGCACCATCGCGGCCGGCGAGTTGCCGGTCTGCAGGAACGAGTTCACCACGCGCAGACGCTTGATGCCGCGGATCTTCTTCTGACCCTGCCCCTCGGCGATCTGCAGGTGCAGCAGCTCCGACTCGGCCTCGAGGTCGAACGCCTCGAGGCGCTTCTTGATCGCCTCTGCGCCCATGTAGGCCTCGAAGTACATGCCGTAGCGGTCCTGCAGCTCGTGGAAGATCGCATCCTCGGGCTTCAGCTCGCCCACCTTGAGGTTGCGGAAGTCCTCCCACACGCGCTCGAGCTGGGAGATCTGGTCGTCGTAGGCCTTGCGGGTCTGCGCCATCTCCTTCTCGGCGCCATCCTTCGTGCGGCGCTTCTGGTCGGCCTTCGCGCCCTCGTTCTCGAGCTCGGCGAGGTCGGTCTCGAGGCGTGACAGGCGGTCGGCGATGCGGGCGTCACGCTGGTCGGACAGGGTCTTGATCTCGAGCCGCAGCTCGTTCTCGAGGCCCGGCATGTCCTCGTGGCGGCCGTCTTCGTCGACCGAGATGATCATGTACGCGGCGAAGTAGATGACCTTCTCGAGGTCTTTCGGCGCCATGTCGAGCAGGTAGCCCAAGCGCGACGGAACGCCCTTGAAGTACCAGATGTGGGTGACCGGAGCGGCGAGCTCGATGTGGCCCATGCGCTCACGGCGCACCGAGGACTTCGTGACCTCGACACCACAGCGCTCACAGACGATGCCCTTGAAGCGCACCCGCTTGTACTTGCCGCAGGAGCACTCCCAGTCCCGGCTCGGCCCGAAGATCTGCTCTCCGAAGAGGCCGTCCTTCTCGGGCTTCAGCGTGCGGTAGTTGATCGTCTCGGGCTTCTTGACCTCACCGTGCGACCACTTGCGGATGTCGTCTGCCGTGGCGAGACCGATCCGCAGCTCATCAAAAGTTGTTACGTCGAGCAATTTTCCTTCTCTCCTGGAAAAAGTCTTCTAGTGGTTGCCGGCTCAGATGTCGTCGATGGACGACGACTCGAAGCGGCTGGAGATGTTGATGCCGAGCTCTTCGGCGGCACGGAAGACCTCGTCGTCCGTGTCGCGCAGGCTCACCGCGGTGCCGTCGGCCGAGAGCACCTCGACGTTCAGGCAGAGCGACTGCATCTCCTTGATGAGCACCTTGAAGCTCTCGGGGATACCCGGCTCCTGGATGTTCTCGCCCTTGACGATCGCCTCGTAGACCTTCACGCGGCCGAGGATGTCGTCGGACTTGATGGTGAGCAGCTCCTGCAGCGCGTACGCCGAGCCGTAAGCCTCGAGGGCCCACACCTCCATCTCACCGAAGCGCTGGCCACCGAACTGCGCCTTACCACCGAGCGGCTGCTGGGTGATCATCGAGTACGGACCGGTCGAACGGGCGTGGATCTTGTCGTCGACCAGGTGGTGCAGCTTCAGGATGTACATGTAGCCGACCGAGACGGGCTCCGGGTACGGCTCGCCGGAGCGGCCGTCGAACAGCTGCGTCTTGCCGGAGGAGCCGATCAGGCGCTCGCCGTCACGCGTGAGGGTGGTGGAGTCGAGCAGACCCGCGATCTCCTCCTCGGAGGCGCCGTCGAACACCGGGGTCGCGACCTTCGTGCCGGGAGCAGCCGAACGGGCCTGCTCGGGCAGGCTCGCGGCCCACTTCGGCTTGCCCTCGACCTCCCAGCCCTGCTTGGCGATCCACCCGAGGTGGGTCTCCAGCACCTGGCCGAAGTTCATGCGGCCCGGGATACCCATCGGGTTCAGGACGATGTCGACCGGAGTTCCGTCGGCGAGGAACGGCATGTCCTCGACCGGGAGGATCTTCGAGATGACGCCCTTGTTGCCGTGACGGCCGGCGAGCTTGTCGCCCGCGGTGATCTTGCGCTTCTGGGCGATGTAGACCACCACGCGCTGGTTGACGCCGGAGCCCAGCTCGTCGTCGTTCTCGGCCGAGAACTCCTTGACGGCGATGATGGTTTCCTCTTCACCGTGCGGCACCTTGAGGCTCGTGTCGCGCACCTCGCGGCTCTTCTCGTTGAAGATCGCGC
>BADC01000568.1 GCA_000333435.1 Corynebacterium-like bacterium B27
TGACCAGGACGCCGAATCTGTCCCTGATCCAGTCCAAGAAGGTGGCCATCATCGGCTACGGCTCGCAGGGCCACGCCCACGCGCTGAACCTTCGTGACTCGGGCGTCGACGTCGTCGTCGCGCTGAAGGAAGGGTCGAAGTCGACCGCCAAGGCCGAGGAGGCGGGCTTCAAGGTCCTCTCCGTCGCCGAGGCCACCTCCTGGGCCGACGTCATCGTCATCCTCGCGCCGGACCAGCACCAGCGCGGAATCTACGCCCAGGACATCCAGCCGAACATCACCGAGGGCAAGACCCTCGTGTTCGGCCACGGCTTCAACATCCGCTTCGGGTACATCCAGGCGCCCGAGGGCGTCGACGTCATCATGGTCGCTCCGAAGGGCCCGGGACACACCGTGCGTCGCGAGTATGAGGCCGGCCGTGGCGTGCCCGTGATCGTCGCCGTCGAGAAGGATGCGACCGGCTCGGCGTGGGACCTCGCCTGGAGCTACGCCAAGGGCATCGGCGGCCTGCGTGCCGGCGGCATCAAGACCACCTTCACCGAAGAGACCGAGACCGACCTCTTCGGCGAGCAGGCCGTGCTCTGCGGTGGCGTCTCGCAGCTCGTGCAGTACGGCTTCGAGACCCTCACCGAGGCCGGCTACCAGCCGCAGATCGCCTACTTCGAGGTGCTGCACGAGCTGAAGCTGATCGTCGACCTCATGTGGGAGGGCGGCATCGCCAAGCAGCGCTGGTCGGTCTCCGACACCGCTGAGTACGGCGACTACGTCTCCGGCCCGCGAGTCATCGACCCGCACGTGAAGGAGAACATGCAGGCTGTGCTCGCCGACATCCAGTCGGGCGCGTTCGCCAAGCGGTTCATCGACGACCAGGACGCCGGAGCGCCCGAGTTCCTCGCGCTACGCGAGAAGGGTGCCGCGCACCCCATCGAGGCCACCGGCAAGGAGCTGCGCGCCCTCTTCGCCTGGAAGCAGCAGGACGCGGACTACACCGACGGCAGCGCTGCGCGCTGACCTCAGCACGACCCGAAGGGCCCTGGAACGCATGTTCCGGGGCCCTTCGGTCATGTTAAGGCCGGCGGTCATCCCGGGAGCAGGGCCGGCACGGAGTAGGGCCGGCACGGAGCAGGGACCGGGACGGAGCGGGGTCGGGAAGACGCGGGCGGGCTACTGCGCCGGGATGCGTTCCGGCGTGCGCAGGATCAGTCGCGGGCGCACGAGACGGTGGCGCGGGTCGTGCGCCGGAGCGTCGCCGAGCCGGCCACCGTGCACCCCCGTCAGCAGGTCGAGCACGCCGGCCGCCACCTCGTCGAGCGGCTGCTCGACGCTCGAGAGTCCGAGGGCGGCGGCGACGGGCGTGTTGTCGTAGCCGACCACAGGAATCCGGCCGCCGGATGCGATCAGCGCGCCGAGCGCGAGGGAGTCGCTCGCGCACACCACGGCATCGACATCGCCCGTGGCGAGCAGCTCGCGCATGGCGGCCCCGCCCTGGGTGACGCCGTCTTCGACCGCGCGGCTCATCGCGGCGAGCTCGTCGTCCGAGACGGGCCCGTGCTCACGCAGCGCGTCGCGCCAACCCCGCCGGCGATCGTCGCCGGTGCCGGAGGGGCTGGGCCAGCCGATGTAGCCGACCCGCCGATGACCCTGGGCCAGCAACGCTGCCGTGGCTTCGTGCAGGCCGAACCAGCCGTCGACATCCACCCACAGGTGCTGCGGATCGTTCATGTCGTCGATGCCCCACGGGCGCCCGAAGGTCACGAACGACTGACCGTTCTCGATCAGCCACTGGGTGCGCGGGTCGCCGTGGAAGGTGGAGGTGAGCACGAAGGCATCGACATCGGCGGCGTCGCGCAACCGCGCGAATTGGGCGATCTCGTCGTGCGGATCGGTCGCCGTGAAGAGCATCACGCGCAATCCCTGGCGCGCGGCCTGCTCGGTCAGGGCGTGCAGGAAGCGGTCGAGCACCGAACCGGAGATGCCGTCGGTCATCGGATCGATGCGGATGCCGAGGGTCGAACTCTTGCGCGTGCGGAGCCGGCGGGCCGACTCGTGCGGCCGGTAGCCGAGCTCGGCGATGGCCGACTGCACCCGCGCGCGGGTGTCGGGACGCACGATCGCGGGGGTGTTGAGCACGTTGGAGACCGTCTGGCGCGAGACGCCCGCAACGCGGGCCACGTCGTGAATGGTGGGGAGTGCCGACACGATGCCCCTCTCCGGCTCGCTTGATCGTTCCAACGACATTACCGCCTTGCTGCTTGCCGCATCCGCAGCGCCGGGTTATGGTGGACGAATCATCCTTTGAACGATCAAATTCTCATCGACCGAGCATTAGAACGTTCAAAGCCCATCCGGGTGACCCATCGTCGGGTCCGGAGGTCCAGCACCAGCACAAGGAGAAACCCCATGCAACGACGCAGCTCCCGTTGGCTCGTCGCGCTCGGCATCGCCGGCGCGACGGCTCTCACCCTCAGCGCCTGTGGCTCCGGCTTCGACGACGCCGGATCGACCGGCGCCGCCCAGGACTCCGCGGCGCCGCTCACCGTGCTCATCGGCTCGAGCGGTGACGCCGAGACCGCGGCCGTCACCGACGCCGTGGCGGCGTGGTCGGCCGACTCCGGCACCGACGCCACGGTGACCGCCGCATCCGATCTCAACCAGCAACTCAGCCAGGGCTTCGCGAGCGGCAAGCCCGCCGACGTGTTCTACGTGTCGACGGATGCGCTGGCCGGCTTCGCCTCGAACGGCTCGCTCTACCCCTACGGCGATCAGCTGAGCAACAAGAGCGACTTCTACCCGACCCTCGTCGACTCCTTCACCTACGACGGCCAGTTCTACTGCGCCCCGAAGGACTTCTCGACCCTCGGTCTCGTCATCAACACCGACATGTGGGCCGCCGCCGGGCTGACGGATGCCGACATCCCCACCACCTGGGACCAGCTCACCGCCGTCGCCACCAAGCTCACCACCCCCGAGCACGTCGGCCTCACCTTCTCGCCCGAGTTCGCCCGCGTCGGCGCCTTCATGGCCCAGGCCGGCGGATCGCTCCTGAATGCCGACCAGACCGAAGCCACCGTCAACAGCGACGCCAACCTGCAGGGCCTGGACTACGTGAAGTCGCTGCTCACGAGTGGCGTGGCCAAGTACTCCTCCGACCTCGGTGCCGGCTGGGGTGGTGAGGCCTTCGGCAAGGGTCTCGCGGCGATGACCGTCGAGGGCAACTGGATCGCCGGCGGCCTCGAGGCCGACTACCCCGACGTGAAGTACTCCGTGGCACAGCTGCCGGCCGGCCCCGGCGGTCAGGGCACTCTGCAGTTCACCAACTGCTGGGGCATCGCCGCCGACAGCCCCAACCATGAGGCCGCGCTGAGCCTGGTGGAGCAGCTCACCAGCACCGACCAGCAGCTCGCCTTCGCGAAGGCCTTCGGCGTCATGCCCTCGGTGCAGTCGGCCGCCGACCAGTGGAAGAGCGAGAACCCCGACAAGACCGCGTTCCTCGACGCCGCCGACTACGCCCAGGGCGTGCCGACGCTGCAGGGCTCGGCCGACGTCATCAAGGACCTCAACTCGCAGCTCGAGTCGCTGGCGAGCCAGGACCCGAAGACCATCCTCGACAGCGCACAGAAGAACATGGAAGCGGTCGTCGCCGACAACCAGTAGGCGAAACGGATGCGGGCCGGCCCGACTCGAGAGTCGGGCCGGCCCGCCCGAAGCACCCCCGATCATCCGTTGTTCCGATGCGAGGCGAAGGAGACTCCATGAGTGCGAACGCGACCGCTCAGGCCCCCGTGAAGACGGGCAAGCAGCCGGGCCGTGACCGCGGTGTGGCGAGAGGGATCGCCAAGTCGGAGGGTGTGGCCGGATGGCTCTTCACCGCCCCGATGCTCGTCATCCTGGGCCTGTTCCTCGTGGTGCCGGTGCTCATGGCGCTCTGGGTCAGCTTCTCCGACTGGTCGGGCCGGGGCAGCCCGTTCTCGGGCAACGTCAGCTTCGTCGGCACCGAGAACTATGCCGACCTGCTGAGCGGGGGCGGCCTGCCGAACG
>BADC01000567.1 GCA_000333435.1 Corynebacterium-like bacterium B27
CCGAGATGGACATCGCGCCGCTCGACGGCGAGGTGCTGCGCCCGCTGTCGAACCCCATCCACAAGTCCGGCGGCCTCACGGTGCTGCAGGGCTCGTTCGCGCCCGAGGGCGCCGTGGTGAAGTCGGCCGGGTTCGACGCCGATGTGTTCGAGGGCCCGGCCCGGGTGTTCGAGCGCGAGCGTGCGGCGATGGATGCGCTCACCGAGGGGCGTATCAACGCCGGTGACGTCGTGGTCATCCGCTACGAAGGCCCCAAGGGTGGCCCCGGCATGCGCGAGATGCTCGCCATCACCGCAGCCATCAAGGGGGCGGGCCTCGGCAAGGATGTACTACTATTGACCGACGGCAGGTTCTCAGGCGGCACAACCGGACTGTGTATCGGCCACATAGCACCCGAAGCGGTCGACGCAGGTCCGATCGCCTTCGTGCGCGATGGTGATCTAATACGGGTCGATATCGCCGCTCGCTCGCTCGACCTACTTGTCGAACCGGCTGAGCTGGAAGCCCGCCGAGACGGCTGGGCCCCACTTCCTCCGCGCTATACCCGTGGCGTTCTCGCGAAGTACTCCAAGCTCGTGCACTCCGCTGCGGTGGGCGCGATCACGGGGTGACTTAGCGCTCCATCACACCCGCGCTCGACTTTAGGAAAAGACCACAATGTCCACGGACGCTTTCCCCGTGCCAATCAAGAAGACTCCACCCGGTCCGGCTGAGCCCGAAATGCTCACCGGCTCCGGAGCGGTACTCCGCTCGCTGAAGAACCTCGGCATCACCGACGTGTTCGGTCTGCCGGGCGGAGCCATCATCCCGTTCTACGACGAGCTGATGACGCAGAACGACATCCGCCACATCCTCGTGCGCCACGAGCAGGGCGCCGGCCACGCCGCCGAGGGCTACGCGGCCGCGACCGGCAAGGTCGGTGTCGCCATCGCCACCAGCGGGCCGGGTGGCACGAACCTCGTCAGGCGATCGCGGACGCTACATGGACTCGGTGCCGCTGCTCGCCATCACCGGCCAGGTGTCTCGCACCTTATGGAACGGATGCTTTCCAGGAGGCCGACATCGTGGGCATCACGATGCCCATCACGAAGCACTCCTTCCTCGTCAAGACCGCCGAGGAGGTGCCGGCCACGATCGCCGCGGCCTACCAGATCGCCACCACCGGGCGTCCCGGCCCGGTGCTCGTCGACATCACGAAAGACGCCCAGCAGAACCTCGCGCCCTTCATCTGGCCCCCGAAGGTGGAGCTGCCCGGCTACCGACCCATCACCAAGGCGCACGGCAAGCAGATCCAAGCCGCCGCGCAGTTGCTGCTGGAGTCGAAGAAGCCGGTCTTCTACGTCGGTGGTGGCGTCATCCGCGCCGAGGCGACGGCCGAGCTGGCCCGCCTGGTCGAGGCGACCGGCGTGCCGGTGGTCACCACGCTGATGGCCCGCGGGGCCTTCCCCGACTCGCATCCGCAGCACCTCGGCATGCCGGGGATGCACGGCACGGTTCCCGCCGTGCTGTCGTTGCAGGAGAGCGACCTGATCGTGTCGCTCGGGGCGCGCTTCGACGACCGGGTGACCGGCAAGGCCAGCGAATTCGCGCCGAACGCGAAGGTCGTGCACGTCGATGTCGACCCGGCGGAGATCTCGAAGATCCGGGTGGCGGACGTGCCGATCGTGGGCGACGCCAAGGAGGTCATCTCCGACCTGATCACGGCGTACGCCGACGCGGCGGGCGGCTCGAAGCTCGACCTCGCGGACTGGTGGAACTACCTGCACGGTCTGCAGAAGGAGTTCCCGCTCGGCTACGCCGAGCCGGCCGACGGGCTGCTCGCGCCGCAGTACGTGATCAAGCGCATCGGGGAGCTCACCGGGCCCGAGGCGATCTACGCCGCGGGCGTCGGGCAGCACCAGATGTGGGCCGCACAGTTCATCAAGTACGAGCGGCCGCATGCCTGGCTGAACTCGGGCGGCGCCGGCACCATGGGCTACGCGATTCCCGCGGCGATGGGAGCCAAGGTCGCCGAGCCCGAGCGCACGGTGTGGGCGATCGACGGCGACGGCTGCTTCCAGATGACGAATCAGGAGCTCGCCACCTGCACGATCAACGACATCCCGATCAAGGTCGCGGTCATCAACAACTCCTCACTCGGCATGGTGCGCCAGTGGCAGACGCTGTTCTACGACGGCCGGCACTCCTTCACCGACCTCAACACGGGTCATGAGACCCGGATGGTCCCCGATTTCGTGAAGATGGCCGACGCCTACGGCGCGCTGGGCATCCGGGTCACCAAGGTCGAGGAGGTCGACGCGGCGATCAAGCTGGCGCTGGAGACGAACGACCGCCCGGTGGTCATCGACTTCATCGTCTCGGCTGACGCCATGGTGTGGCCGATGGTGCCGCAGGGCGTCAGCAACAGCTTCGTGCAGTACGCCAAAGACCACGCCCCCGAGTGGGAAGAGGAGTAGACCCATGAGCACACACGTTCTGAGCCTCCTCGTCGAGGACAAGCCGGGTCTACTCACCCGGGTCGCCGGACTGTTCGCGCGTCGCGGCTTCAACATCGAGTCGCTCGCGGTCGGCCACTCCGAGATCGACGGCCTCTCGCGCATCACAGTCGTGGTCGACGTCGAAGACCTCCCGCTCGAGCAGGTGACCAAGCAGCTGAACAAGCTGATCAACGTCATCAAGATCGTCGAACTCGACCCGGCCCAGTCGGTGCAGCGGGAGCACCTCCTGGTCAAGGTGCGGGTCGACAACACGACGCGCTCCCAGGTGCTCGAGGCCGTGAACCTCTTCCGCGCCCGCGTGGTCGACGTCTCGACCGATGCGCTCGTGATCGAGGTCACCGGCGACTCCGGCAAGATCCAGGCGTTCCTCCGAGTGCTCGAGCCCTACGGCATCAAGGAGCTCGCCCAGTCGGGCCTGCTCGCGATCGGTCGTGGCAGCAAGAGCATCACCGAACGCGTCTTTCAAGAACTGAAACCAAGTCCCACTAACAAGGAGAGAAACACACGTGACCGAGATCTTCTATGACCAGGACGCCGATCTGTCCCTGATCCAGTCCAAGAAGGTGGCCATCATCGGCTACGGCTCGCAGGGCCACGCCCACGCGCTGAACCTTCGTGACTCGGGCGTCGACGTCGTCGTCGCGCTGAAGGAAGGGTCGAAGTCGACCGCCAAGGCCGAGGAGGCGGGCTTCAAGGTCCTCTCCGTCGCCGAGGCCACCTCCTGGGCCGACGTCATTGCGCCACGGCCCATAGGCCGTCGCGCGCAGCACCCGCCAGGCCTCCTGGGCGGCCGGAGTCAGGTGCCCGTAGCGCGCGGCGATCCACTCGTCGAGCCACGCGTCGAGATCGATCGGCGCCGTCGTCCAAGTCAGGTCGTGGAAGAGGTCCCAGACCACCGGGTTGTTCGCGACGCCCTCGGCCATGTCGGTCAGGCCGCGGAGCTCGCCGACCCGCGCCTCGCCGCCGAACAGGGTGGCCGGTGCCGCCGCGATGGCCTCGAGGTCGCCGTAGAGACCGTTGCGCCCGCCGTAATTGGGCAGGATGCCGAACGCCCACGGCGTGCCGCCGTAGCCGTCCATGCTCTGCCAGTGCTCGCCGATCAGGTCGAGCACGAGCAGGCGTGAGTCGTCGAGCGCATCGAGCAGCTCCTGCTTGGGGTTGCCGGCCCAGGCCTGCACGTACCAGGTGTAGTCGGGGTCGGCCGCGCGCATCCCTCGCTCGACACCCCGCGCCGCCGCGGCAGCGTCGTCGAGCCGATCTTGCCGCCCTCGTGCAGCAGGTCGACCGCCCACGCCCCGCCGAGGCCGAACAGCGAGCGCTGGGCCGCGTAGAACGCCTCAGCCACCCGCGCGTAGTGCTCGCTCTCGGTGCTCAGCCAGTCGGGCCGCACGGGCCCGGCGATGTCCATGAACCACTTGCCCTGCGGCACGATGGGCGCGCCCGGGTTGCGCTCGGCGAAGCCCTGCGGCACGGTGCCACTGAACCCGGGCAGGATCGGCGTGATCTCGAGCTCCGCCATCCGCGCGAACACTCGGCGCGCCAGCTCGACGCGCTTGGCCACGATGGCCGCGGTCGTGCCACCGCCGAAGGAGTGGATGTTGTTGAGCCACTGCCACGGCTGGTGCGACGGGGGCACGATCCAGGCCAGCAGCTCGGCCTCGCTGTAGCCGAACCGCTGGAACGCCTCGAGCCACACCGCCTCCTGCCCGAGCGTGATGTGGGCGGCCGTGATCCCGCTCGCGGCGAGCAGGTCGAGTTCGGCCTCCCAGTCGTCCCAGTCGAAGAACGGCGTCGTGTACCCGCCGACGGTGATGTTGTAGGCGACGCGGGCCGCATAGGGCGACGCGGCCGACACCGTGACCGGCTGCTCCGGCAGTGCGGCCGGGCGACGCACGCCGGAGCGCGACACGCTGCCGATCCCGGTGCGCCGCGCGAACTGGGCGTACCCGGCGAGCGCCACCGCGGGCGTGCTGGCCCGGATGCTCAGCACACCGTCGGCGTTCTGCGCCGTGAACGCGTCCCGCCCGCCTGGCCCGCCATCGATCGTCACGTCGAGCTGTTCCGCGCTCAGTCCGCTGAGCCGGCGGATGCCCGCGGTCGCGGCGGCAACGCGCGCCGCGAGGTCGGTGGTGGTGTCGGTCATCGGTGTGCTCCTTCGGTGGTCAGCATCGCCGCGGCGTCGCGGTCGATCAGCAGGGTGACATCGGGGTGGTCGCGGAGGTAGGAGGCCGGGACGGCTGGGTCGACCGGCCCCTGCACGGCACGAGCGACCGCCTCGGCCTTGCCGGGCCCGCTCGCGAGCAGCAGGATGCGGCGCGCCTCGAGAATCGTGCCGAGCCCCTGGGTGAGGCAGTGCGTGGGAACGGAGCCCAGTGTGTCGAAGAACCGGGCGTTGTCGGCACGGGTGCGCTCGGCGAGTGCGGTCAGGCGGGTGCGCGACGTCGGCGACGAGCCCGGTTCGTTGAACCCGATGTGACCGTTCGACCCGATCCCGAGGATCTGCAGATCGACCCCACCGGCCGCGCCGAGTGCCGCCTCGAAGCCGCGGCACTCGGCATCCGGGTCGGCGGCCCCGCCGTCCAGCACGTGCAGCCGGGCCGGGTCGAGCCCGAGCGGATGCACGAGCTCTCGCTCGAGGAACACGCGGTAGTTCTCCGGGTGCCCCGGCGGCAGCCCCACGTACTCGTCGAGCGCGAAGAACTCGACGTCGTCGATGCTCTGTGGCCGAGGAGCACGGATCGCCCGGTAGAGCGGCAGCGGCGAGGAGCCGGTCGCCACGCCGAGCACCCGCACTGCGCCCGACTCGATGCCGGCGCGCACGATGCCGCGGCGGTCTCGCCGAGATCGGCGGTGTCGGTGACGGTGACGTTCACGATCGGGTGACCCTTTCCTGCAGTTCGAGTTGGGTGCCGAGCCGCCGCACGGCGGATCGGGAGTCATCGGCGCCGAGTCCCCAGCCGAGCAGGGCCGCACCGACCAGGGTCGAGTGCGACGCGAGCCCGGAGCGGTCGATGGGCGGGTGCTCGCGCCAGGGCAGCTCGGCGCCGAAGCGGCGGCGCAGCGGGGTGAGCAGCGCGTCACCCGCCCGCGAGAGACCGCCCCCGATCACGATGCGCGAAGGGTCGAGCAGGGTGACGAGCGACGCGAGCCCGAGCGCGAGGGCGTCGACCGCCTCGCCCCAGACCCGGCGGGCCAGCGGATCGTCGTCGAGGGTGCGCACGATCTCCGGCGTCGACTCCGCCTGGCCGCCGCCTCGGCGGTAGCGGGTGAGGATGTTCGCGGCCGAGGTGTACACCTCCACGCAGCCGCGGTTGCCGCAGGTGCAGAGCTCACCGTCGGCGACGGCACGCAGATGACCGAACTCGCCGGCCGCATCCGTCGCCCCGCGGGCGAGCGCGCCGTCGAGGTAGTACGCCGCCGCCACGCCGGTACCCACCGGCACGAAGGCGAGGTCGTCGGCGCCGTCGGCGCCGGCCCAGGCGTGCTCGGCCACCACCCCGGCCCGCGCATCGTTCTCGACGACGGCGGGCACACCGAACCGAGCGGTCAGCCACCGCTGCAGCTCGAGGTCGCGCCAGTCGAGGTTCGATGCGAAACGCACCACGCCTGAACGCCCGTCGACGAGGCCAGGGCAGGCGACGCCGAGCCGGGCGAGCATCAGCCCGTCGGCCTCAAGCGTGACCTCCAGCGTCTCGATCAGGTCGCCGAGTCGCTCCAATACCGCTGCGCCGCCCACCGGGGTGTCGAGGTCGAGTCGTCGCAGCACCCGCCCGCCGTCGTCGACCGCGATGCCCTTGATGCTCGTGCCGCCGATGTCGACGGCGATGAATCCGCCGGGTTGCACCGAGGTCACGAAGCGAGCCTCACGGTGCGGCCGGTCGCCGCCGACTCACGCGCCGCGTCCACGATCTGCGTCGTGCGGATTCCGACGGCACCGTCGGGTCCGGGCCGGGCGCCGGTGCGCACGCAGTCGAGGAAGTGGTCGATCATCGCTCCGTCGAAGTCGGCGCCGAAGGGCAGCCACGCGTCGCCCTCGGCCGTCGTGCCCGAGACGTAGCGGCTCATCGCGCTCATCGCGAGCGACCCGGCGGTACCCGTGACCTGCAGCGTGACGTCACCCCAGATCGCCGCGTTCTGCGGCTGGCTCCACGAGCAGTCGATGGTGGCGAACACGCCTGAAGGGTAGCCGACCGTGACGAAACCGCCGGTCTCGACCGCGAGGTCAAGGTCGTGGTGCA
>BADC01000566.1 GCA_000333435.1 Corynebacterium-like bacterium B27
CCGGGTCCTCCGCCGGAGTCGTGGGTCCTGGTCGGCGGTTTGATGGTTCAGGCCCACTCGCTCCGCGCCGGCATCCAGACCGTGCGACCCACACGAGACGTCGATCTCCTCATCGACCTCGCGAGCGCCAGTGTCGGCTTGGTGGCGGGCCCACTCCAGGAAATCGGATTCGCGCCCGTTGAGCCGGGGCTCTCGCCGTTCATCCACCGGTTCACGCGTGGCGACGACCTCGTGGATGTGATGGTGGAGCACGGACGAGGCACCCCGCGGTGGCGGGGTCATGCGGTTTTTCAAACGTCAGCGGCCCGCCAAGCGATCGAGCGTCGGGACACGTATGAGGTGCGAGGCGTGGGCGACACCGTGACCATCTCGGTGCCTGACCCGCTCGGAGCGGTGATCACAAAGAGCGCTGCATACCGAGACGACCGCCGGGATCGCGAGCGGCACCTGCAAGACCTGGTGAACCTGCTCGCAGCGTCCGGCGGGAGACGCGGACTGGGGATCGACCGCGCCACACCGAAGGACCGGAGGGATATCCGGTCCGCATTCACCGTGCTGGCGGATGAGTACCACTCCGCCTGGGGCACGGTCTCGGCAACCGATCGCGCCATCGCGCAGCGCGCCGCCGCGGCGATCCATGAGACGCTCTGAGAGGCCGGGCAGGCCACACGAGGAGGAGGGGCGGATGAGCGCACAGGTGCAGTACATGGAGTTGGGCGGGCCGGAGGTGCTCCGGTACGTCGAGATTCCCACGCCGACGGCCGGTGCCGGGCAGGTCGTGGTCGAGACGCGGGCGATCGGCGTGAACCCCATCGACTCGAAGCTGCGCTCCGGCGCGCGCCCGAGCCCGCCGTTCACCGGGCCCCGCGCGCCCGGGTCGGATGCGGCGGGCGTGGTCGTCGAGACGGGCGACGGCGTCGACGGGTGGAGCGTGGGCGACGAGGTCTTTCTGCGCGGGGCGCACGGCACCTACGCGACGCACGTCGTCGCATCCGTCGACCAGCTGGTGCAGAAACCCGCCGCACTCGGCTGGGACGAGGCCGCCGCGATCGGCGTGCCCGCGTCGACGGCGTACCAGGCGCTGAAGTCGCTCGGCGTCGAACTCGGCACGACGGTGCTCGTGCACGGCGGCTCGGGCGCGGTGGGGCAGGCCGCCATCCAGTTCGCCCGTAACTGGGGCGCGACGGTGATCGCCACCGGCGGCGAGCGCAACCAGGCCCGGATGGGCGAGCTCGGCGCCATTCCGGTGGAGTACGGCCACGGCCTCCTCGAGAACATCCGCGCCGCCGCACCCGGCCCGATCGACGCCGTGCTCGACGCGGCGGGCACCGACGAGGCGCTCCAGGTGTCGCTCGAGCTGGTGGCCGACCGATCGCGCATCGGCACCGTCGTGGCGGGGGCGCGCGCGGCCGAGCTCGGCATCCTCGCCTGGGCGGGCGGCAACCCGCTCCCGCTCTCCGACGAGGATCAGGCCTGGCGCGCCGAAGCGTATGCGGTCGCCGCCGTACTGATCGAGCTGGGCGAGTTCGAGGTGGAGATCGGCGCGCGCTACCCGCTCCGCGCCGCCGCTGAGGCGCAGCGGGCGAGCATGAGCGGCGAGGTGCGCGGCAAGATCATCCTCGACCCGCGGGGCTGACCTCTTCGGCCACGAACTCGAACGCCGCCCGGGCCGCGGCCAGGGCATCGCCACCCGCGGGCCGCACCTCCTGGTCGTCGCGCACCCACTCCTCGGCGACGGCGTACCAGTCGATCGGCGTGGTCTGCTCGCCGGTCAGCGTCTTGCGCAGCTCGGCGAACCACAGCGCCCATCGCCGGCCGTAGTAGCCGCCGACGAGCCCGGCCCAGTCGCGGTTCGAGTACTCGGTGAGCACGAAGTCGTCTCGCTCACCCCACGAGGTGAGGAGGCGCTTGGCCCACTCGACCAACTGCGCCTGCTCAGCCGGGTTCGAGCCGAAGGCGCGGGCCGCGTCGACCCAGGTGTCGAGCCGGAACTCCGGATGCGCGGCCAGCACCCGGTCCTGCACCTCGATCAGCGTGAGGAACCGCTCGCTCTCCTCGTCGAAACCGGCCAGATCCCGGGCGTCGTAGCTCGCCGCCACCCGCGCCAGCTGCACCCGCGCGGCGTCGGCGAGTACCTGCCGGGCCACGTCGACGAGGTCGTGGTCGAGCGACGCGGTGCGGTCCGAATCCCCGGCCTGCTCGGCTTCCTCCGCGGCCGTGATCAGCGCCGAAAGTGCCGGCAGCAGCGCGAGAGGTTCATAGGACAGCACCCGCGGGCCCATCGGTCCGGCCTGGTTGGCGCGGAGGCTCGGGACGGCCGCGATCACCGAGTCGGTGCCGGAGTAGAAGGTGAACGCCTCGAGCGCTTCCAGAGTCTCGGCCTGGTCGTCGCCGAGCGTCTCCGCGAGTCCGGCCGGCAACACGACGTCGGGCACGGTAGCCGCGTCGACCGGCTGGTTCGCGACCGCGAGCGCCGACTCGTTCGGGGTCGGCGCCGTCTCGGGAATGCGCCACGGCCCATAGGCCGTCGCGCGCAGCACCCGCCAGGCCTCCTGGGCGGCCGGAGTCAGGTGCCCGTAGCGCGCGGCGATCCACTCGTCGAGCCACGCGTCGAGATCGATCGGCGCCGTCGTCCAAGTCAGGTCGTGGAAGAGGTCCCAGACCACCGGGTTGTTCGCGACGCCCTCGGCCATGTCGGTCAGGCCGCGGAGCTCGCCGACCCGCGCCTCGCCGCCGAACAGGGTGGCCGGTGCCGCCGCGATGGCCTCGAGGTCGC
>BADC01000565.1 GCA_000333435.1 Corynebacterium-like bacterium B27
CATCGGCACCGTGTCGGCGAGCGTGAACAGCACGGCGCGCGAACCGCTCGCGGCGGCGTAGGCCGCCGCTGCAGCGCCGCCGTTGCCCGAGGAGGTGCCGACGAGCCCGGCCAGACCGCGTTCGCGCACCAGGGAGGCGGCGACGGCCGCGATCCGGGCCTTGAACGAGCCC
>BADC01000564.1 GCA_000333435.1 Corynebacterium-like bacterium B27
CCCCTGACCGCCGCGGCGCCCCCTACTTCAGCACCGCGCCCGCGTCGACGGGCAGCGCGGCACCGGTGATGTACCGCGCCTCGTCCGAGGCCAGGAACAGGGCCGCGTTGGCGACGTCGACGGGGTCGACCCACGGCGTGGGCAGGATGTTCACCGATTGGGCGGCGACGGCGAAGTCGTCCCGGTCGGGGTGCTCGAGGTCGGGCCGGAAGAGCCGGTACAACGACTCGTGCTGAACCATCGGGGTGTCCACCGTGGTGGGCAGGATCGCGTTCACCCGGATGCCGTGCGGCGAGAGCTCGTGCGCGAGCGCCTTCACCATGCCGAGCACCCCGGCCTTCGCCGAGACGTAGTGCGCCATGTTCGGGAACGCGCGCTGCCCCGCCGACGACGACGTGACCACGATGGCACCGGACTCCTGCTCGAGCAGGTAGGGAACCGCGGCGCGATCGTGTGCCACACGCCCGTGAGGTTGACGTCGATCATGTCCTGCCAGGTCTGCTCGCTGATCTCGTGCACCCGGGCGGGAACGAACGCGATGCCGGCCGTGGCGCTCACGATGTCGACGTGCCCGAGCTGCCCGACCGCGTCGCCGAGGCCGGCGCGAACCGCTTCGGCGTCGCGGACGTCGGCCTGCACGGCGACGATCCGCCGGTCGAAGTGCTCGACCGCGCGGACGGTCTCGGCGAGATCCTCCTGCGTCGAACCCTTGTAGGGCATCCCCGGGAAGTCTTCGCACAGGTCGAGTGCGATGATGTCCGCTCCTTCCTCGGCGAGCCGCAGCGCGTGCGCCCGCCCCTGTCCTCGTGCTGCTCCTGTGATGAAGGCGACTTTGCCCTCGACCCTCCCGCTCACGGCTGACTCCTTCTGATCGCTGATCGCTGATCGTGTTCCTCGTGGATCGATCGTGTCGTCGAACCTACGGACGACCGGATGCCCGGAGCCATGCCCTCCCAGACCCCGGTCCAGGAGGGCCCTGCCTGGCGCGGCCGGCGCGCTCTACCGTGGGCGGCAGCGCGACGACGCGCGGATTGGGATGAACATGAACGACTTGAACGAGAGATCCATCATCGTCACGGGCGGAGCCTCGGGCATCGGCGCAGAAGCCGCCCGGCGAGCCGCCGCACGCGGAGCCCGCGTCACGGTGGCCGACCTGTCCGTCGAGGCCGGCCAAGCGGTCGTCGCGGCGATCCGTGCCGACGGCGGCGAAGCGCAGTTCGTGCGAACGGACATCTCCGTCGAAGACGACGTGCGCCGGCTCGTGGAGGAGGCGGTGGCGGCGTACGGGGGTCTGGATGGCGCCTTCAACAACGCGGGCCTGCCGCCCTTCAGCTCGGCGCGCAACGGAATGCACCCCCTGGCGGGCCTCCCCGCCGAGGCAGTCACCCGATCGCTCCAGGTGAACGTGCTGGGCTGCTTCCTCTGCCTGAAGTACGAGATCCCCGCCATGCTCGCCAGTGGCGGCGGTGCGATCGTGAACACCTCATCGGCGAACGGCCTCGTCGCCATCCCCTTCTCGGCCGACTACATCGCCGCCAAGCACGCGGTCATCGGCCTGACGAAGGCTGCGGCGACAGACTACGCCACCCAGGGCATCCGGGTGAACGCCATCCTGCCGGGCATCATCCGCACACCGATGATGCTCACCGCCACCGGCGGAGACGCCGAGGCGGTCGATTCCTTCCGGAAAGCGATGCCCATCGATCGGCTCGGCGAACCGGGCGAGATCGCCGAGGTGGCACTGTACCTGCTGACGGATTCGGCGTCGCTGATGACGGGTGCGTCGGTCTCGGTCGACGGCGGCCAGACGGCGGTCTGACGATGGAGATCTCCCCGGCCTCGGCGATCAGCTACCGCCCGACACCGACCGAGCTCGCCCGGCGCAGGGCCGCTGTCCGAAGCCACATGAGCGCGCTGGGCATCGACGTCGTCGTCTCCGGCGACACGGGTGACTGGCTCCCGCCGACCGGAGACGCGCGGTACCTCACGGGTTTCACGTACACCTCGATGGCGCCCTACTTCCCGGGCCAGGCCGTGGCCATCGGCGCGACGGGCGAGGTCGTTCTCGTCGTGCCAGGAGGCCCCCAGGGCGAGTTCCCGCAGTGGGCGGCCCACACGACCGAAGGGGTGCGTATCATCCCCGCCGATCGCGGCATCACCGCCGGCGTGGTCGAGGCAGTCAGGGCCATCGCCCCTCAGGGCGGGCGGGTGGCCATCGAACAGCGGATGCCCGCACTCGACGATCTCGCCGGCGACCTCGGTGAGGGGTACGAGCTCACCCCCGGGTCTGCGGGCGCGACCGGCCCCCTCGCCCGCGCCCGGGCGGTGAAGTCGAGCGAAGAGCTGGCCATGCTCTCGGCCGCGCAGCGCGCCGCCGACAGCGGTATGCGCGCCTTCCGTAGAGCCGCGCATCCGGGCCGGCGACTCGTCGAAGCCCAGGCGGTGGCGCGGCAGTCGGCCATCCTCGCGGGCGCCGAAGACGCCCTCGTCATCATGAACGCGGGCGCGGACCCCTGGGTGTGGTGGCACTTCCAAGACGACCGGCGATTCCCCGAACAGGGCATCGTGAGCCTGGAGGTCAACGCCCGCGTGGGCGGGTACGTGGCCCAGCTCGCACGGTCGTTCATCCTCGGAGCCGCGCGCGCCGAGGACAGCCGCCTGCTGCAGGCCGGCTCCGCCGGCGCTCGCGCGATGGCCGACCGCATCCGCCCGGGCGTCACGGGACGCGACATCTG
>BADC01000563.1 GCA_000333435.1 Corynebacterium-like bacterium B27
GTGCCGACCAGCTGGGACGTCTTTCCGAACGCGTTGTCGGCGCTCATCCAGTACGTGTCGCTCGACTGGCCCACCGAGAACGGCTGGGTCAACTACAACAGCCTGCAGCAGCTGATGTACTTCGTGGTCGTGTTCGTGGCCGCGCCCCTCGCCGCGATCACCGGCGTGCGCATGAGCGGCGTCTGGCCCAAGAACGCGACTCGCCTGAGCCGGGCGTATCCGGTGGAGCTCGCGCGGGCGGTGCACTTCCCCACGATGCTCTTCTTCTCGGCCTTCGTGGTGGTGCACGTCGGCCTGGTGTTCGCCACCGGCGCCCTGCGGAACCTCAACCACATGTACGCCGGGCGGGACGAGGGCGACTGGATCGGGTTCGCGGTGTTCGTCGCCTCCGTCGCCGTGATGATCGCGGCGTGGATCGCCGCGCGCCCCGTGCTCCTCGCCCCGCTGGCGAGCCTGTTCGGGAAGGTGTCTGCGCGGTGACGGATGCCCGCCCTCGCCGGCTGGCGATGAACCTCATGTCGACCGATCGCATCGGCGGCGGGTTCGACGGCCTCCTCGAGTGCGCCCGCATCGCCGACGAGGCCGGAGTCGACGTGGTGGTGCTGCCGGACCACGTGGTGATGCACGGCGGTGCCCGCGCCGCTCGCGAGGGCTTTCCCTACCCGCTCTCGGCGAACTGGTACGACCCGCTGGTCGCCCTCGCGGCGGTCGCCGCCGTCACGCGCCGGGTGCGGCTCGGCACCAACGCGCTGATCGCGCCGTTGCGCCCGGCGGTGCTGCTGGCCAAGCAGCTCGCCACGCTCGACGCGGTTTCGGGAGGTCGTGTCGAGGCGACACTCGGCGTGGGCTGGCAGGCCGAGGAGTACGCGGCGACCGAGCGCGCCTTCGAGGGCCGGTTCGGGATGCTCGAGGAGCAGATCGCCGCCTGCCGAGCGCTGTGGACGGGGCAGTCGGCCGCCTACGCCGGGCGGCGGCTGGCGTTCGAGGATCTGACCTCGCATCCGCTGCCGCCGCAGGGGGCGGGCCTGCCGGTCTTTCTCGCGCTGGCACTGAGCGACCCCCACCTCGAGCGCATCGTGCGCCTCGGCGCCGGCTGGGCGGCCGCCCCCATGCCCCTGGCGGAGTTCGAGGAGTGCGTGGC
>BADC01000562.1 GCA_000333435.1 Corynebacterium-like bacterium B27
TGGGATCGCCGTACCGGCCCTGGATGTAGTTGAGGCCCCAGGTGATCTGCGTGGCCGGGTTGGTCTGCCAGTCGGGAGCGATGTCGCCCATCTTCGAGCCCGGCAGCGCCTGCGGGATGCCGTAGGCGCAGCTGGAGCTGTTGAGCGCGTTCACGCGCCATCCGGATTCGCGGCTCCACAAGGCCACGAGGGCATCGAACTGTGCTCCGGTCCAGCCCCGTTCGGCCGCCAGCGCGGCTGCGATGACCTGCGCGCCGGCGGGGTCGGGCGATGCCGCGTTGGGGTCGGGGCAGCCGGTGTCGGCGCTCGACCCGGTGGAGGCCTTTTCGATGACGGGCGGCGGTGGCGGCGGCGCTTCGGTGACGCCGTAGGTGTCGCGGAACACGCTCAGTGCCGTGCCCCCGCTCACTGCGAGGGTCTGCTTCTGCGCGGTCGAGGTGGCGAAGTCACCCTCGAACGCCGACGACGCGGTCGCCGTCGACCCGATGTTCGGCGCCACGACGGAGACGAACGCGCACGCCGTGACGGCGGCGAGACCGAGCACCTGCAGCGTCACCCGCGCGGGATTCGTGGTTCGCCGACCGACGCCACGAACCCGGGTGGAGGTCTGCGTGCGCGCTTCGGTCAGGGAGTGCTTTGCCACGATTCGAACGATTTTAGCCCATCACCCCGAGTTCCGCCCAGCTTCGGCCTGGATGCGGGCCAGGACGGTGCGGCGCGCCGCCTGCTCGACCGGGTCGGGCACGGGCAGGGAGGCGAGGAGGCGGCGGGTGTACGGGTCCTGCGGATCGCCCAGCACCTCGGCTCCCGTGCCCTCCTCGACCAGGCGCCCGTGGTAGAGCACGGCGATGCGGTCGGCGAGCAGGTCGACCACGGCGAGGTCGTGGCTGATGAACAGGGCGGCGAAGCCGAACTCGAGCTGCAGCTCGGCGAAGAGCTCGAGCACGCGTGCCTGCACCGACACGTCGAGCGCCGAGGTGGGCTCGTCGGCGATCAGCAGCTTCGGCTCCAGCGCCAGGCCGCGAGCGAGGCTCGCGCGCTGGCGCTGACCGCCGCTCAGCTCGTGCGGGAAGCGGTCGCCGTAGCTCTTCGGCAGCTGCACGGCCTCGAGCAGCTCGTCGACACGACCGCGGGCCTCCCGCGCGTTCGCCGCACGACCGTGGATGACGAGCGGCTCGGCCACCGCATCCGCGATCGTGAGCAAGGGGTTGAAGCTCGCCGCCGGGTCCTGGAAGACGAAACCGATGTCGGCGCGCAACGGCTTGAAGCGTCGCTCGGCGAAGTCGAGCATCTCGAAACCGAGCACCTTCAGCGATCCCCCGGTGATCCGGGTGAGGCCACCGATGGCCCGGCCGATCGTCGTCTTGCCCGACCCACTCTCGCCCACGAGACCGAGCACCTCGCCGGCACCGATCCGGAACGACACGTCGTCCACCGCCCGGAAGCCCTTCCTGCCGAACCGGCCCGGGTATTCGATGGTGAGGTCGGTCGCCTCCACCACCGGCACGTCGACGACGCCGGTCGCCGCCCGCTCGGCGCGTGCTCGCCCGCGCTCCTCGGTGCGGGCCCGGCCCTGCCCGATGCGCGGCACCGCGTCGAGCAGCCGCTTCGTGTAGTCGGCTTGCGGATGCGCGAACAGCGTCTGCGCATCCGCTTCCTCCACCAGCTTCCCCTGGTACATGACCGCGACCCGGTCGGCCAGGTCGGCCACCACACCCATGTTGTGCGTGATGAGCACGATGGCGGTGTCGAACTCGTCGCGGAGACGCCGCAGCAGGTCGAGGATCTCGGCCTGCACCGTCACGTCGAGCGCCGTGGTGGGCTCGTCGGCGACGATCAACCCCGGGTTCAGCACGAGCGCCGAGGCGATCACGACGCGCTGCTTCTGCCCGCCGGAGAACTGGTGCGGGTAGTAGTTGACGCGCACCTCGGGCTCGGGAATGCCCACCTTCCGCAGGATCTCGACGGCCTCCCGCTTGGCCTCGGCCCGCGAGAGCTTGCCGTGGGCACGGAGCCCCTCCGCGATCTGCCAGCCCACCGTGTAGACCGGGTTGAGCGCCGTGGACGGCTCCTGGAACACCATCGACACGTCGGCACCGCGCACCGCCCGCAACTGCTTCTTCGACAGCGACACCACGTCCGACACCGCAGTACCGGCCCGGTTCGACAGCAGCACGGCGCCGCCGGTCGTCGCGGTCTCGGGCAGCAGCCCGAGGATCGTCTTCGCCGTCACGGTCTTGCCGCTGCCGGACTCACCGACGATGGCGAGCACCTCGCCGCGGTTCACGCTGAGGCTCACCCCGTCGACGGCCTTGACGGCCCCCGCATCCGTCGCGAAGGAGATCGAGAGGTCCTGGATGTCGACGACCCGGCTCGTGCTCATGATGCGTTCTCCTCGAGGATCTCGACGTCGGAGGGCAACGGGGTGTCGACCGAGGTGGCCGAGACCGCACCCGCCTTGGCCTTCACGCGCTTGCGCCCGCGCAGACGCGGGTCGGCGAGGTCGTTCAGGCTCTCGCCCACGAGCGTGATGCCGAGCACGGAGAGCACGATCGCGAGGCCCGGGTAGAGAGCCGTCCACCAGATGCCACTCGTCACATCCGACAGCGCCTTGTTGAGGTCGTAACCCCACTCGGCGGCGGCGGTGGGCTCGATGCCGAAGCCCAGGAAGCCGAGCCCGGCGAGGGTGAGGATGGCCTCCGACGAGTTCAGCGTGAAGATGATGGGCAGGGTGCGGGTGGCGTTGCGCAGCACGTGCCGGAACATGATGCGCGGCGTCGAGGCCCCGAGCATCTTCGCCGACTCCACGTACGGCTCCGCCTTGATGCGGATGGTCTCGGCGCGGATGACCCGGTAGTACTGCGGGATGTACACGACGGTGATCGAGAGCGCCGCCGCGAAGATGCCGCCCCAGAGACTGGACTGCCCGCCCGAGATGACGATGGAGAGCACGATCGCGAGCAGGAGCGACGGGAAGGCGTAGATCGCGTCGCCGATGACGACGAGCACGCGGTCGAGCCAGCCGCCGATGTACCCCGAGACGAGCCCGAGCGCGATGCCGATGAAGATCGAGAAGATCACCGCGATGATGATGACGAGGATGGCCGTCTGCGCACCCCAGATCACCCGCGAGAACACGTCGTACCCGCCCACGGTGGTGCCCATGATGTGGGCGGCGCTCGGCGGCTGCTGCGCCCCGAACGGACCGGAGGCGTCCCGCAGCTGGGCGAAGCTGTACGGCGCGATGACGGGCGCGAAGATCGCGGTGAGCACGAAGATCGCGGTGATGACGAGCCCGGTGACGAGCATCCCGCGCTGAAGCCCGACGCTCTGGCGCAGCTGCTTCAGCACGGGCAGGCGCCCCCAGAATGTGCCCTTCGTGGGCGGGACGGCGGCGATGGGTTCGGCGGTGGTCGTGGTCATCTCAGTACCTCACCCTCGGGTCGATCAGGGCGGCTATCACGTCGACGATGAAGTTCGTCAGCGCCACGATCACCGCCAGCAACGCCACGATGCCCTGCACCGCCACGAAGTCCCGCGACGCGAGGTACCCCGCCAGCTGGAAGCCGAGGCCCTTCCACTCGAAGGTGGTCTCGGTGAGCACCGCGCCGCCCAGCAGGATCGCGATCTGCAGGCCGATCACGGTGATGATGGGGATGAGCGCCGGCTTGTAGGCGTGCTTGCGCACGAGGCGTGACTCGCTCACGCCGCGCGACCGGGCCGCATCCACATAGTCGGTACCGAGGGTGCCGATGACGTTGGTGCGCACGAGACGCAGGAAGACGCCGGCGGTGAGGAGGCCGAGCGCGATGCCCGGGAGCACTGCGTGCGAAAGCACGTCGCCGATGGCGGCGGGGTTGCCGAGCGCGATCGCGTCGATCAGGTAGATGCCGGTCTTGTTGGGCAGGCTCTGCATCGCGAGCTCGGTGCGGGTGGTGGCTCGGCCGGCGACGGGGAGCCACTGCAACCAGACCGAGAAGATGAGCTTCAGCAGCATGCCGGCGAAGAACACCGGGGTGGCGTAGCAGAGGATGGCGAAGATGCGCAGGAACGCGTCGGGGAAGCGGTCACGGAAGTAGGCGGCGAGCATGCCGAGCGGGATGCCCACGATGAACGCCACGATCAGCGCATAGAACGCGAGCTCGAGGGTGGCGGCGCCGTAGGTGATGAGCACCTCGGTGACGGGCCGGTTGTCGCTCAGCGTGTTGCCGAAGTTGCCGGTGAACACCTGCCCGAGGTACTCGAAGTACTGCACGATGACGGGCCGGTCGTAGCCGGCCGCGTGGATGAGGGCCTGCAGCTGATCGGCCGGCAGCTTGCCGCCCTGAGCCGCGGTGATCGGGTCGCCGATCGAGCGCATCAGGAGGAACACCAGGGTGACCAGGATGAAGATGGTCGGGAAGATGAGCAGGAACCGCACCAGGAGGTAGCGCCCGAGCCCTCCGCCCGCACTCTTCGGTTTCGGAGCGACCACCGACGGCGCGTCGGTCGGAAGCGTGCTAGTCGTCATCGTTGCCAATCAGTCAGTGCCTGGACGCACGAGAGGCGGCCGGTGTGACCGGCCGCCCCCGTGCGTTGCATACTAGCCCTTGGTGAGCGGGGCGTAGCGGAACTTGAACGAGGCGTCGAGGGTGACCCCGTCGACGTCCGTTCCGGCCACGGCCACCTGAGCACCCTGGAGGTACGGCACCGTCGACAGATCGGCGGCTTCCTTCGCCTGGATGTCTTCGATGATCGCCTGACGCGCGGCCGGGTCGGCCGTCGACGCCTGCTGCAGGATCAGGTCGTTCACCTCGGGGTTGTCGTAGTGGTTGCCGAGGAAGTTGTCCTTGAGGAAGAACGGCGTGAGGTAGTTGTCCGCGTCGGAGTAGTCCGGGAACCAGCCCAGCTGATACGCCGGGTAGAGGTCGGCGGTGCGGTCCTTCGCGTACTGCACCCACTCGGTCGACTGCAGGTTGACCGTGAACAGACCCGACGACTCGAGCTGGTCCTTGATCAGCGCGTACTCGTCACCCGAGGACGGGCCGTAGTGGTCGGGGCTGTACTGGAGGTTGAGCTCCACCGGGCCGGTGACACCGGCCGCGGCGAGGGTGGCCTTCGCCTTGTCGACCGAGGGGCCGCCGTTGCCGTCGCCGTAGGTCTCCTTGAGCACCTCGGTGGCACCGGTGAGGCCGGCGGGCACGAAGGAGTACAGCGGGGTGTAGGTGCCCTTGTAGACCTGGTCGGCGATCTCGTCGCGGTCGATCAGGTCGGCGACCGCCTGGCGCACCGCGGTGGCCTTGGCCGGGTCGGCGTCGGCGGTGGTGGCGCCGAACGGCTGGGTGTTGAAGTTGAACACGATGTAGCGGATCTCGCCACCCGGGCCGTCCCACACCTTCACCTTGTCGTTCTTCGACAGGTCGTCGACGTCGGTGGCCGAGAGGCTGCGGAACGCCACGTCGATGTTGCCCTCCTGCACGTCGAGCTTGAGGTTCGACGAGTCGGCGTAGTACTTCGCGTTGATCGGCGACTCGGCCTTCGGCAGGACGCCCATGTAGCCGTCGTACGGCTCATAGGAGATCAGGTTGTTGAAGTCGTAGTTGGTGATCGTGTACTGGCCCGCGAAGGCCTTGCCGTCGACGATGTCCTCGTCGGGCGTGATGG
>BADC01000561.1 GCA_000333435.1 Corynebacterium-like bacterium B27
GTGATCGCTGCGCACCACCTGCGGCGCACCGCGGAGGTTGCCGCGCTGGTGACCGAGCTCGGCGACGCCCCGATCTGGCAGTACGCGAGCCGGCTCACCTGGACCGGCGGCTGGGCGCGGCTCACCGAGTTCCACCTGCACTCCGCGCTCGCGCAGACCGAGATGCACCGCGAGCTGGTGCGCTCGGGGGCGGCGGCGCAGCTGCTCGCTCAGCGCGCTGCCGACTCCAGCTCCTGAAGCCGCCGGCGCAGCTCCTCGGGCACACGGATCGCCGACTGGTCGGGCGCCACCGTCACGATCGTGTTGGATGCGCGGGCGACGAGCAACTCGTCGGGGAGCCGCAGCATCCGGTAGTCGAAGCGGATCGACGTGCGGCCCACCGCCCCGAGCCGCAGCTCGATGCGCACCTCGTCGAGCAGCCGCGCCGCGGCGAGGTACTCGCACTGCGCTGCCCGCGACACCGTCCACCACCCGAAGCGCTCCAGCATGGTGTCCTGGCGCAGGTCGTTGAGATAGAGGTATTCGGTCTGCAGATTCTCCATGCGCGGGAACCAGGCGGCGTAGTAGAGGATGCCGGCAGGGTCGGTGTCGCCGTACCCGAGCCGGAAGGTGTGGGCGCGCAGGGCGGGGCCCAGGCCCGCCTCCCGGTCGCCGCCGGGTGCCGACGGCGCGTCGCCCGTCACTGCGTCACGGTCCAGCCGCCGTCGACCGGCAGGAACACCCCGTCGATGTAGCTCGCGAGCGGGGAGAGGAGGAAGAGCACGGCGTAGGCGATGTCGTCGGGTTCGGCCATCCGTTTCAGCGGGATGCGCGTGAGCACCCGCTGGCCGGTCTCGCTCTCGCGGAACCCCGCCAGCCGCGGGGTGTCGGTCATGCCCGGGGCGACCCCGTTGCTGCGGAACTGACCCGACCGCTGAGAGGCGAGGTGGCGCACGTACCCCATGAGGCCGGCCTTGGCGGTGGAGTACCAGTCGCTCTCGGTGCCGATCAGGTTGCCGGCGACGGACGTGGTCACCACCATCGCCGCGCCCGGGCGCCCGTCGAGGCCGGCGGCCCAGGCCTCGGTGACGGTGCGCACGCTGCCGAGGCTCACCTGGAGGGCGCGGTCGAACGGGATGCTGCTCGCGGAGGCGGGGCCGGCGTTGTTGTGCAGGTAGAGCGGCTGGCCGAGCGTGGTGCGCAGGTCGGCGAGGCCCGCGGCGACGGCATCGTCGTCGGAGACGTCGGCGGCCCAGCTGTGGGCGGTGCCGCCGGCCGCGGTGATGTCGCGTGCGGTTGCTTCGACGCCGGGGGCATCGAGGTCCCACGCGCTCACCGCGAGTCCGAGTTCGGCGGCGCGGAGGGCGGTGGCGCGGCCGATGCCGCTGGCGGCGCCCGTCACG
>BADC01000560.1 GCA_000333435.1 Corynebacterium-like bacterium B27
TCGACGAAGCGGCACGTGCGGTGCGCGCCATCGCCGGCGCACGCCAGTGGGTCATCGCGGCGGTCAACGGGCCGGCGGCCGGCGTCGGTGCGTCGCTCGCCCTGGCCTGCGATCTCGTGCTCGCGGCGCGGTCGGCGTTCTTCGCGATGCCGTTCCTGCCCCTCGGACTGGTGCCGGACGGTGGCGCGACCCGACTCGTGGGCGCGGCCGGCCGGGCCCGCGCGGCGCGATTCGTGGTGGGCGGCGAGCGGCTCGGCGCCGACGACGCCGAGCGCTGGGGTCTCGTGAGCGAGGCGGTCGAGGCCGACGAGCTCGCCGCCCGCGTGGAGTTCTACGCCGAGCGGCTGCTCAGCGCCCCCGAGGCGGCGGCCGCGTTGAAGCGCCTGCTCCGTGCCGCCGACGCCGCGCCGCTCGCCGAGGCGCTCGACGCGGAGGCGGTCGTGCAGGCACACCTCCTCGCCACCCCGCATTTCGCCGCCGCCCGCGACGCCTTCCTCGCCCGCTCCGCTCGCCCCCCTCAGTCCCCCGCTGCGCGGCCCACCGGAGTGGGTGCGGATGGCGACCCGCTCGTGCCCCGGGCGGGCGCGTGAGCGAGGAGCGCGGCGTCATTCCGCTCAGCACCGCCCAGGCCGAGGCCTGGCAGGCGGGGCTCTCACCCGCGCCCGAGGAGGTGGCCGCCGGGGTGTGGGCGGTGGCCTCGCCGATTCCGGGTGGCGCCATCCCGCACACGCTCACCTACCTGCTCCTCGGCGGCGACGGGACCGTCTCCATCGTCGACCCCGGCTGGGGCTCGGCCGAGAACTTCGCCGCGCTGGTCCGCTCGCTCGAGCACGTCGGGCGCACCGTCGCCGATGTCTCGACCGTTATCGCCACCCACTTCCACCCCGATCACCTCGGCATCGCCGGGCGGTTGCGGGGCGCATCCGGCTGCCGAGTGGTGCTCTCGGCCGACGACCGCAGGGTGCTCGCCCAGGAGACGAGCCGGGATCGTCGCGACCGTGAGCGCTATGCCGCGCAACTGGAGCGCTGGGCGGTGCCGGAGGAGCGCCGGCCCGAGCTGCTGGCGAACTTCGACCGGCCCGCCTACCTCGACGACCTCGACCCCGACCTCCTGGTCGCCGACGGCGACGTGCTCGACCTCGCCGGGCATCGCCTCACCGTCGTGACCACACCGGGCCACACCTCGGGGCACGTCATGCTGCACGATGCCGACCGCGGGCTCCTCTACACCGGCGACCACG
>BADC01000559.1 GCA_000333435.1 Corynebacterium-like bacterium B27
TGGCCGGGCAACGGCAACGCCGCGTCCATCGTCCCCCTCGGCGACGACGACCTGCTCATGCCGCTGGACGACCAGCCGTGGGCCTCGTCGCTGAGCGACGCCACCCGCGTCGTGGCCGAGGATTCCGATGGCGAACTCGTCGGGGTCCCCGTCACCGTGGTCGCCATCGGTGCCATCTGGAACGACCAGGCCCTCGCCGCAGCCGGACTCACGGCGCCGACGACCTGGAGCGAGGTGCTCAGCTACTGCACCGCCGCCAAGGCCGCCGGCAAGATCCCGTTCGCGCTCGGCCTCAAGAGCGCCTGGGTCACCCAGCTCGTGCCCTACGCGCTCACCGCGAGCCTCGTCTACGGTGCCGACCCCGACTTCACGCAGCAGCAGAAAGACGGGAAGGCGACCTTCAGTGACTCCGCGTGGAACGAAGCCGAGCAGAAGTACCTCGAGCTGCGCGATGCCGGCTGCTTCAACGACAGCCCGAACGGCGTCGGCTACGACGAGCAGATGACCATGCTGGGCCGCGGCGACGCGCTCGGCGCGGTGCACCTCACCTCGGCCTCGGCCAATGCCGTGCAGTACGCACCGGAGGGCACGACCTTCTCCATGACGCCGTTCCCGGCCACCGACGACGTGACCGAGCAGTACCTCCCGGTCTCGGTCGGCATCGTGTACGCGGCCAACAAGAAGGCGAAGAACCCCGAGCTCGCGCAGAAGTTCCTCGACTTCCTCGCCTCCAGCGAGGGCCAGGCGGTCTACGCGACCGCCGCCGGTGCGGCGCCCGCCACCCCGTCGAAGGATTTCGAGGCCGACGGCGTGCTCGCTCCGATCGCGGTCGCCCAGGAGGCGGGCACCGACCGCCCGTTCCCCGACGTGGCGTGGCCGAACCCCAAGGTGCAGCAGGAGCACCTCACGGGCATCCAGGAGTTGTTCGCCGGCACGATCGACGTGCCGGAGCTGCTGAAGCGAATGGACACGGCCTTCACGAACTGATCGATCACGGGGCCCGGGTGAAGCCCGGGCCCCGTGCCCGGCCGTGATCGAACGGCCGCGGCCGCCACCGTGCGGCCACCACCCCTCGCAATGACGCGAACGTGCGCGATGGTGCGCACAGAAAGGTGCTGCCATGCATTCCAGAATCCGCCGAGCGGTGAGTGTCCTCACCGCCGCCTTCGTCCTCGCCGCCGCAGTCGTCGTGGGCGCCCCGGTCCTCGCGCCGGCCAGCGCCGCGCCCGCACCCATCGAGGTCTACCCACTCGCCGGCGTGTACCCGCCCTCCTCCGACTACACGCTGACCGTGAACGGGCAGACCGTTCCCGTGCAGGACTACGGAGAGTACGACATCGCGCAGCTCGCCATGGGCACCGGCACCGCGACCGTCGCCGTCACCAAGACCAACGGCACGACCATCGGCTCCTACGGCATCAGCCCGCTGAAGCTCGGGCTCACGGGCGCCATCAGCGGGCCGACCCTCACCTTCACGGTGCCGAACGACGAGTACCTCATCATCAAAGTCGACGGGAGGGCGAAGCTGGTTCTCGCCATCGATCCGCTGGAGACGAACCGGCCCGCCGCATCCGGAACCGGCGTGTTCAACGTGCAGAGCGCGCCTTACTCGGCGGTGCCCGGCACCGCGTACTCGACGACCGGGTTCCAGAACGCGCTCAACGACGCCGCGGCCTGGGGTTCGGCGAACGGCGGCAAGGGCACGGTCTACGTGCCGGCCGGCGTCTACACGCTCGGCACGCTCTACCTGCGGAGCAACCTCGCGCTCTATCTCGCTCCCGGAGCGGTGCTGCGGTACACCGGTGAACGCGCGCACAACGACGTGCACTGGCACAAGGACTCGCAGAACCGCGACGTCTCGTGGTTCATCTCGACGAGGTATTCCTCGAGCAACATCTCCATCTCGGGTCGGGGCATCATCGATGGGAACGGGCGCGCATCGCTGCAACCCGACAACATCGGCGTCAACCTGCTCGTGCCCATCTACACCGACAACTTCTCGGTCACCGGCATCACCTTTCGGGAGTCCAGCAGCTGGGCGGTCATGCCCACCCGGTCGACCAACCTCCAATTCCGCGACATCAAGATCTTCAATCGCTTCGACATGGGCGAGAACGACGGTATCGACGTCATGGAGTCGACCGGGGTGTACGTCAAGCACGCCATCGGCATCGGCCTCGACGACCCGTTCAGTACCAAGACCTGGGCCAACCACATCGACTTGTTCGAGAGCGTCCCCGGCAACCCGCGGCCTCTCGGCACGGTCACGTTCGAAGACCTCGTCTCGTGGACCTACTGCTACGGCGTGAAGGTCGGTCAGGGGGTGTTGCAGCCGCAGAGCGACGTCACCTTCAAGCAGGTCGTGGTGTACGCCGCATCGATCGGCATCGGCATCCATCACAAGTACGGAACCGGTGCCGCCACGAACGTGCGGTTCGAGGACTTCGACATCGAGAGCGTGCCGACCAGCAACGACGGCAACCGCACCTGGCTGGCCCTGTGGAGCGGCTCGGGGCCGGAGGGCATCGGACCGGTCACCGGGGTGACGATCCAGGACATCCGAGTTCGCGACGCCGGAACGACCGCCGCTCGCATCACCGGGGTTCCCGGGGCGCCCATCACCACCGTCGCTCTGATCCGGGTCCGGATGCCCGGCGCCACGTCCAACGCGACCACCCTCGCACAACTCGGCATCACGAACGTCTCCGATGCTTCCGGAATCACGGTGACACCGTAGCGGCCTGCTGCACCGAGACGACGGGGTAGATCCGGCCCAGATGGGTCTGGATGCGGGCGGCCGTGCTTCGGAGCGCGGCCGCCCCCTCCGCGTCGACCGGGTCGAGCGCGCCCATCCGGATGCGCCCCCGCAGGACTCGGATGACCGCCGTGCCGTGGTCGACGCGGTCCCTCGACGGGCCGCCCCAGAGTGCGGTCACCCGACCCTTCTCATAGCGGGCCAGCTCGTATGAGCCGTTCCGGGCGAGCAGCGACACGACCGCGGTTATCCCGACCATGCGCTGCAATTCCCCGAGATATGGCTCGAGATGCACGCCGAATGTCGCCGCCCAGCACTCGGCGGCCCCGGGGCTCGATCGGATCAGGGCTGGCCCCGCTTGCACCCCGAACCGGCGGGTCGAGATCACGGCGCCCTCCTCGGCGAGCAAGGCGAGCGCCAGATCGAAGGTCCCGCCCGATGTCCCGGAGCGGGCCGCGAGGTCCGGGGTGGCCCAGGGGCCCGGGTCATGCGCCAGTGCGGCGATGACCCGACGGGCTGCCGAGCGCGATCGCGTCGACTTCTCAACGACGCGCATCGCCGGCGGCTTCGTCGAGGACGCCATCGATGCGGGCGAGGAGACGCCGCAGCACGTCTTCGGAGGTGGCGAAGTTGAGCCGGGCGTATGAAGCGGTGCCCAAGTGAGTGTGCTCGGAGAACTCCGCACCGGCGCTCAGGAGCACGCGGGCCTGTTCGAGCAGAGCGGACGCCGGGTCGTCGCCGATCGGTGTGCCGGTGAAGTCCAGCCAGGCGAGGTACGTGCCCTCGGGGCGGTTCCACGAGACGCTGTGCCGCGATTCGGCGACCCACTCGGCCACGATGTCGCGATTCGCGGCAAGCCGTCGACGGAGCCCTGCCAGCCAGTCGGCGGAGTTGTTCCAGGCGGCGCACGTTGCGACGCGACTGAGGATGCTCGGCTGGCCGAAGTAGTCCAACGGCTCCTGGTGCAATCGCTCGGCCACCTCGGCACTCCCGATGTGTGCCACGGCACAGCGCAGCCCCGCGAGATTGAATGCCTTCGTGGCGCTCGTCGTCGTGATCGTCCGTGCTGCCGCGTCATCGGACAACGAGGCGAACGGGACGTGTCGATGAGGCGCGTACACGAGGTCGGAGTGGATCTCGTCGCTCACGACGATGAGGTCCAGGCGCTCCGCGATCCGGGCATACTCGTCCAGCTCGGCGCGGCGGAAGACCCGGCCCGTGGGGTTGTGCGGATTGACGAGCAGGAGCATCCTGCAGCCTCCGGCTTCGAGGCGGCCCTCCAGATCCGGTTCGTCGAAGCGCCAGCCCTCCGGCTCCGACCGCGCCGGAATGGGGATGATCCGGCGTCCCGAACGCTGGATCGTGGCGAGGAACGGTGGGTAATTCGGCACGTGCAGCGCGATGCCGTCACCGGGTTCGGTGGCATGCTCGATCATCACCTGCAGCACCTGAATGAGGTCGGAGTAGACGCGGGTGCGATTGGGCAGCGGATTCCAGTCGAGCGACTGCATCCGTCGCTCGAACGCTCGGACCACCGGGTCGCCGTCGGGCCAGAAGGGGTAACCGAAGTCCTCATCGGAGAGGGTCTGGTTCAGAGCGCTGCGGATCGGCGGGGCGATGCCGAAATCCATGTCGGCCACCCAGGCCGGGAGGACATCGGGATCGACCGCTCCCCACTTGACTCCCCAGCCGGAACGCAGTCTCTGCTCGTCGATCCGCTCGAAGCCCGGATCGGATGCGGCGGAGATCATCGGGCCACGACCAGTTCGCCTCGTCGCACCGCGAGGAGGAGATCGCGCATCTGCTCCATCTGTCCGTGGTGCTGGGCGAGTTCCTCGTAGACGTGCTGGAGCGCTGCGCCGGTGTCCAGCTCGCGATCCGGCCCCTCGAACGACTCAGGGGGCTGGGCTCGCAGCGGCTTCGCCGGGTCGGCGGCGAGCAGGTCGTGATGGAACCGCTCGCGCACGTCGGCCGCGGTGGACAGCAGCGCTGAGACGTCGCCCCTCGCTCCGAACTCGGCGTCACGGTCCCTGTCCACGGGACGCCCGCTCACGAACCCGCCCACCCAGGCGTCGATCACACCGAGGCAGTGCGTCAAGAGCGCGAAGGGGCTGTTGGCCCCCGCAAGCGGAGGGCGTTCATTCGCGAGCTCGTCACCCAGCCCGGCCACGATCGACATCATGCCGGTCAGGGCCCGATCGCTGAAATACCAATAGTCGTCTTTGCTGAGCATGTTCGTTCTCCTGCTGTCCGAGGAAGCGTCACTGGTTGAAGTGGTGACGATGGTTGCACAATCTTGCGTCACCGGTCAAGATGGTGACGTGAAACACGTCTTCGTCAGTGGCGAGCCGGCGCTGGATTTCGCCGGCACCCTGAAGTGGCGTCGCGACGCGCCCGAGGAGCTTCTCAACGAGCCAGGCGATCTCTCCGCCTGGGCCAGGGAATCGGGCATGATCACGGATGCGATCGAGGTGACCACC
>BADC01000558.1 GCA_000333435.1 Corynebacterium-like bacterium B27
GTCAGCGCCCGAAGCGTTGACTTCGCGCGATCCAGCCCGTATTCTTTCTGACACATTGTGAATCGATTCACAACACAAAGGAGTGAACAGCCCGTGACCCTTTCCGTCACCAGCCGCGACGACGCCCCCGGGGCCCCTTCGCCCGACGGCGATCGCCACGACCGCGACAGCGTCCCTGCCGTCGCACCACCGCGGCGCCGCCGGTACCGCGGGATACACGCACCGTGGTACTTCGTGGTTCCCGCCGTGGCCGTCTACCTCTTCATCGTGATCGTTCCGAGCACCCGCGGCGCGGTCTTCTCGCTGACCGACTGGAACGGTCTCGGCACGGACTGGTCGTGGGTGGGCCTCGACAACTTCTTCGACGTGTTCGGCGATCGCTCGGCTCGCGCGGCGCTCACGAACACGGTGATCCTCGCCGCGGTCACGATGGTCCTGCAGAATGCGATCGGCCTGGCGATCGCCCTCGCCGTGAACTCCTTGGTGAAGTCGCGCTACGTGCTTCGGGTGATCTTCTTTGCGCCGGTGGTGCTCACTCCCTTGGTCTCCGGCTATGTCTGGAGCTACCTGCTCTCGCCGAACGGCGCGGTGAACGAGTTCCTCCGCGGAATCGGACTGGGCGGACTCGCGCAGGACTGGCTCGGCGATCCCGACCTCGCGCTCTACTCGGTGGCCGTCGCCATCATCTGGCAGTTCTCGGGCTACTCGATGGTCATCTTTCTGGCCGGGCTGCAGGCCATCCCGGACGAGATCACCGAAGCGGCGCTGATCGACGGGGCCGGCCCCTGGCGCATGTTCCGGAGCATCATCCTGCCGCTTCTGAACGGGGCGATCGTGATCAACGTCATGCTGTCGTTGATCGGCGGTCTGAAGCAGTTCGACCAGGTCGTCGCCATGACCGGTGGCGGCCCAGGAACCGCGAGTGAGACCATCTCCACCCTCATCTACAAGAACGCGTTCCTGTTCGGGGAGTACCCGTTCTCGGTCGCACTCGCCGTCATCATGACGGTTCTCATCGCGGTGCTCGCCGGAGTGCAGTACCGCCTGACGCTGCGAAAGGCGAGCTGATGCACCGCCGGTACACGGGCCGCACACTGCTGCTCGAAGTCGTGATCGTCGCGGTGGCCATCGTCTGGGCCATCCCGTTGATCGCCCTCGTGAACGTGTCGCTGAAGCCGGTCAACACACAGACCGGTGCACTGGAATTCATCTTCCCGCCCACCTTCGACAACTACGTTCAGGCTTGGACGGAGGCGAGCCTGGGTGCGGCACTGCTCAACAGCGCCATCGTCACGATCGTCAGTGTGGTGTTCATCGTCGCCATCGCGGCCCTCGCCGCATACCCGCTGGCTCGAGTCACCCGGCGATGGTCGAAAGGCACCTTCTACTTCTTCTTGGCGGGATTGCTTCTCCCCACCCAACTGGCACTGCTGCCGCTCTACAGCACCATGCGCGACATCGGGCTGCTCGGGTCGCTGGGAGCGCTCATCCTCATCAACGTGGGCACCGGCATGCCGTTCTCGATATTCCTGTACACCACGTTCCTGCGCGAACTGCCGACCGACTACGAGGAAGCGGCGATGCTCGACGGCGCCGGGTCGCTACGCGGCTTCGTCCAGGTCGTCTTCCCGTTGCTGCGGCCGGTCACGGGCACGGTGGTCATCCTGAACGTGGTCGGCATCTGGAACGAGTTCTTCATCCCCCTGCTCTACCTCGCCGGCAGTGGCAACACGACCGCCCCGGTTGCCATCTACAGCTTTGTCAGCCAGTACGTCACCGTCTGGCCGCTCGTCTTCGCCGGCCTCGTGATCAGCGTCATCCCGATCCTGGTCGTCTACTTCTCGCTGCAGAAGTACGTCATCCGCGGCTTCGCCGGCGGACTCAAGGGCTGACCGTCCGCCTTGGCGGGCACCCTTCACCGACCCACCACCACGCAATCACATCGACCGGGGCGACAGCCCCACATGAAGGAGAGAGAATGAAATCCACATCCCGACACTGGAGAGTGCTGGCACTCGGCACCGCTGCCGTGGCCGTCGCCGCACTCGCCGGATGCTCCACGAACGCCCCGGCGAGCACCGCCGCCGCAGGCGGGAACCAGGTACTCACCCTCACTGCGGCAGGCGAGGCGCCGGCGCAAGCCGTGATCGACGCGTTCGAGGCCGCCAACCCCGGGGTCACC
>BADC01000557.1 GCA_000333435.1 Corynebacterium-like bacterium B27
ATCAGCGGAATCATTCGGATCTGCACATTAACCCACGATTGAGCTGGGTTCGCGCCAAAGAGCGTCCCGCCGCCGGGTGGAACGGGATCGTCGGCCGACCACGGTGCGCACCACGCGATCGACGCGGCGTCGGAGCACGCGACGGGCGCGGCGCATCATGCTGACCACGGGTCGCACGACGGCCACGCGGCGCGCTGACCCGCGGTTCGCTAACCGCCGTTCGCTGAGATCAGGAGCTCCTCGTGGGTGAACTGCTGCGCGCCGGGCGCTCGTCCCCGCCACGGTCGGCGCGTGCCGTGTGGTCGGCACGCGCCGGGCCGGGCGGGTAACCGC
>BADC01000556.1 GCA_000333435.1 Corynebacterium-like bacterium B27
GGGCCGAGCAGATGGCGGGCCTCAACTTCACCCACGGCATCGCGCAGGCCCTCGACGCCGGCAAGCTCTTCCACATCGACCTCAACGGCCAGCGCGGCGTGAAGTTCGACCAGGACCTCGTGTTCGGTCACGGCGACGTGCAGAACTCGTTCTCGCTCGTCGACCTGCTGGAGCACGGCGGCCCCGGCGGCACGCCGGCCTACGACGGGCCGCGGCACTTCGACTACAAGCCCTCCCGCACCGAAGACCTGGCCGGGGTCTGGGACTCCGTCGAGGCCAACATGCAGATGTACCTGCTCCTGAAGGAGCGGGCGGCCGCGTTCCGGGCCGACCCCGAGGTGCAGGAGGCTCTGGCCGCGTCGAAGGTCGACGAGATCGCCACGCCGACGCTCGCCGAGGGCGAGGGCATCGATGCCCTCATCGCCGACCGCAGCGCCTACGAGGACTTCGATGCTGCGGCCTACTTCGGTGGCAAGGGCTTCGGCTTCGTGCGGCTGCAGCAGTTCGCGATGGAGCACCTGCTCGGCGCGCGCTGAGCCGGGCCGCCCGTCTTCCCGCTTCGAACTCCCCTCGCGCGTCAGCGCGGGGGGAGTTCTGCGTATCCGGCGGTGAGGGCCGAGCGCAGGAACGAGTCCGGCCAGACGGCGAGGAGCACAGCCGGCAACTCGACCTCGTCGACGGGCGCGCCGGCATCGTGGGCCGCTCGCACGAACTCGGCGACGGCCCGCAGCTGGTCGGCCTGGCGCAGCACGAAATCGCGATCGACGACCGAACCGTGCCCGGGCACGATCACGTCACCGGGCCGGATGCGCTCCAGCAGCTCGTCGAGGGCGCCCGGCCAGCCGAGCGGGAAGCTGCCGGAGCCGAACATGGGCGGCCCGGACTCCTCGATGACGTCGCCGAGGAGCCACGTGCGGGCATCCGGAACGAACACGGCGAGGTCGGTGTCGGTGTGGCCCGGCGCCACCGGGATCAACTCGATCGTGCGGCCGCCCGGATGCACGGTGAGCGGCGCCTGCACCAGCTCAGTCGGTGGGGTGAGCTGCACGTCGGCCCAGGACTTGTCGGGTTCACGCGCCGGATCGGCCTGGACGGCCGCCAGGCGCGGCGCCTCGTACCGCTCGAAGTGCGCCGGGATGAGTGCGTGCCCGTAGATCGGCACCCCGCTGAACCCGGGTGCGCGGG
>BADC01000555.1 GCA_000333435.1 Corynebacterium-like bacterium B27
CCCGCACGCAGCTCGAGGCATTGGAGCTGCGGCCGGCCGACCCCGAGCGGCCCGCGCGCACCCTCTCGGGCGGCAACCAGCAGAAGATCCTCCTGGCCCGGTGGCTCGTGCACGGCACCCGGGTGCTGCTGCTCGACGAACCCACCCGCGGCGTCGACGTGGGCGCGCGCGCCGAGATCTACACCCTCATCCGGCGGCTCGCCGCTGAAGGCACCGCCATCGTCGTCATCTCGAGCGAGATCGAAGAGGTGCTCGGTCTGTCCGACCGTGTGCTCGTCGTCGCCGAGGGCCGCGTCATCCACACCACCACCGCCACCGACATCGACGAGCACGGCGTGCTCGATCTGGTCATGAAAGGAAGTGCCGCGTGAGCGAGCAGAATTCGCCCGTCGCCCCCGCTCTGGCGGGAGAGGGCCATGTCGCAGGCGGCCTGCCGCCGCAGAACCAGAGGCAGAGCGTGCTGAACCGTGTGCTCGGCGGCTCCGCCGGGCGCAGCATCGGCCTCATCATCGCCCTGCTCGTGCTGTTCGTGGTGGGCACCATCACTGCCGGCGACCGGTTCGCGAACTTCGAGAACGTGCTGACGATCATCCGCTTCGCCTCGATCACCGGCGTCATCAGCATCGGCATGACCTTCGTGATCACGGCCGGCGGGATCGACCTGTCGGTCGGCTCCGTGATGGGCCTGGCCAGCGTGGTCGCCACCCTCTCGTGGGTGCAGGAGTTCGCCGACGCCTCGAACTGGGTCGTCCTGGTGATCATCGCCCTCGCGGTCGGCGCCGGAGCGGGTTTGATCAACGGCATCGTGATCGCCTACGGCAACGTGGTGGCGTTCATGGCGACGCTCGCCATGCTCGTCGGCGCCCGCGGTCTCGCCGAGGTGCTCGCCAACCGCACCACGCAGATCGTGAAGGTGCAGGGCTTCCTCGACTTCTTCCGCGGCGACATCCTGGGCGTGCCGATCCTGATCTGGATCTTCGTGGTCGTCGTCGTGGCCGGCTGGTTCCTGCTCAACCGCACCACCTTCGGCCGCCGCACCGTGGCGATCGGCGGCAACCTCGAGGCGGCTCGGCTGGCCGGCATCAAGGTCAAGCGCCACATCATGTACCTCTACGTGCTCTCCGGCCTCACCGCCGGCATCGCGGGCATGATGATGATGGGCCGCACCACGGCCGGCACCTCGACCCACGGCACGCTCTACGAACTCGACGCGATCGCCGCGGTGGTCGTGGGTGGCACGCTCCTCATCGGCGGTCGCGGAACGATCATGGGCACCGTGCTCGGCGTGCTGATCTTCGCCACGCTCACCAACGTCTTCACGCAGAACAACCTCTCCACCTCGGTGCAGGCCATCGCGAAGGGCGTCATCATCGTCGTCGCGGTGCTGCTCCAGCAGCGCTTCGCGAACCGCGCGGCGCGCAAATAGCCACCACCGCTCCGCTCCTCACCAACAGAAAGTTCCACCATGACACTCACGCCCACCCCCGCCGACAAGTTCTCCTTCGGTCTCTGGACCCTCGGCTGGAACGCGCAGGA
>BADC01000554.1 GCA_000333435.1 Corynebacterium-like bacterium B27
TGCGGCGAGGATCGTTAGCCTTCTTCTCACGACTCTTCTCCCTGAAAGATGACGAGGTACACATTCTCGGTGAGCCCGTCGCGGCGGAATCTCCGTCGACCAAGCGATTGTTAGTTTCTGAACTGTAGCACGCCGAGTCGCGAAATCACCATGCCAATCAAACGCTTGGTTTATGAATTTTTCGGTGCTACGTTTGCCGTCCGAGACGACGAAGTCAGGGGGCTGGATGAGCGGGTTCGACCGGATGCGCGGGGTCGCGCTGGTGACCGGAGGTTCGGGCGGCATCGGCGCCGCGGTGGTGCGAAAGCTGCGATCGGCCGGGGCCTCGGTTGCTCTCACGTATCGTTCACGGCCGCCGGAGGAGCTGCTCGCTGAGCTCGGGGATCAGGTGTCGGCGCATCCGCTCGATCTGAGCCTGCCGGCCGAGCAGGCCGGCGCCGCTGCCGCGGCCCTCGTGGCCGAGCTCACAGACCGGCACGGCGCGGTGCACACCCTGGTGCACGCGGCCGGCCCGCACGTGCCGATGGTGCATCTCTCGAAGGTCGCGCCGGCCGAGTTCGCCGCACAGGTCGACGCCGATCTGGTGGGCTTCTTCGCCGTCGCGCACGCCGCGCTGCCGGCGTTGCGGGAATCGGCGGGGTCGATCGTGGTCGTCACCTCCGCCGCCACCCGCCGCTACCCGGTGCGGGACGGCCTCTCGGCGGCGCCGAAGGGCGGGGTGGAGGCGCTCGCCCGCGCGCTCGCCGTGGAGGAGGGCCGCTTCGGCATCCGCGTCAACTGCGTCGGCCCGGGCATGCTGCACGACGGCATGTCGGCCCGGCTCATGGCCTCGGGCGATCTCGACGAGCGCGCGCTCGCCGTGGCCACCGCGAACATCCCGCTCCGCCGCTTCGGCCGGGCGGAGGACGTCGCCGAGGCGGTGGTGTTCCTCGCCTCGCCCGCGGCCGGGTTCATCTCGGGCCAGAAGCTCGACGTCGACGGCGCGTACGGGGTCTGAGCCGATGACCGCG
>BADC01000553.1 GCA_000333435.1 Corynebacterium-like bacterium B27
GGAGAGTGGTCTTGCCCGACCCGTTCGGCCCGATCAGCGCCGTCACCCGGCCGGGCTCCGCCGTGAGCGACACCGATTTGAGCGCCTGGTTGCCGCCGAACGCCTTCGAGACCGCGTTCACCTGCAAGGCTTCGCCGTGCAGCGCCTCGAGCGTGCCCGCCGGCGTCTCCGACACCGGCCTCAGGGTCGCGGCCCGCGCATCCAGCCGGCGCACCAGGATGCGCACCAGCCCGGCGAGACCGCCGGTGAGCACGACGCCGCCGATCACCAGGAACGCCCCCGAGAACAGCAGCGCGTACTGCTGCAGCTGGGTCGACTGGTTGAGCGCGAACTGCAGGATGGTGGCGCCGACGAGTGCGCCGTAGACGCTCGCCGATCCGCCGAGGATGGAGGCCGCCAGCACCGTCGTGGCGAAGGTGAAGCTGAACGACTCGGGCGAGACGTAGTGCTGCAGGTTCGCGAACAGCGCCCCCGCGAGCCCGGCCGGCACGGCGCCGAGCGCGTAGGCCAGCAGCTTCTTGCGGAACACCGAGATGCCGAGCGACGACGCCAGCACCGGGCTCTGCTTGAGCACCCGGAACGCCACGCCGTGCCGCGAGACGGTGAGGTTGCGGAAGAAGGCGAACCAGATCAGCGCCACCACGGCGATGGCCATGTAGAGCTGGTCGGGGGTGAGCGTCGACCCGAGCAGGGTGGGCGAGAGGATGCCGCTCAGCCCGTTGCGCCCGCCGGTGTACTCCCCGAAGATCGAGACGATGTCGGGCAGGAGCAGCACCAGGAAGAACGACGTCATCGCGAGCGACCACCCGCCGAGCCGGAGCCCCGGGATGCCGGTGACGACACCCACCACCAGGGCGACGAGCGCCGAGAGCAGCAACTGCAGCACGAGGTCGGTGACGCCCGCTTTCGACAGCAGCCCCGCCGTGTAGGCGCCCGCCGCGTACATCGCGGCCTGGCCGAGGGCGAGCTCGCCGGCGAAGCCGAGGCTGAGGTTCAGGCCGCTCACCACGAGGGCGAGGATGAGGGTGAGCTGGATCTGCCGCGCGAGCGGCTGCGGCAGGCCGATGAGCGGCAGCACGATCACCAGCACACCGAGGATGAGAGGGATGATCCAGCCCGGAATGGAGCGGAATCGCAACCACAGAGCCATGGCTACACCGTTCTTTCTCGCGTGCGGACGAACAACCCCGCGGGCCGGATGAGCAGCACGAGGATGAGGATGATGAACACCGACAGGCTGGCGAAGTCGCCGCCGAGGTAGCGGGCCGCGATGGCTTCGACGAGGCCGACGATGAGGCCGCCGACGAGCACGCCGGGCATCGACCCGAAGCCGCCGACCGCCAGCACAACGAAGCCCTTGAGGGCGAGCGAGGCGCCGAGCGTCACGACGGCGTACGTCTTGGGCCCCACGAAGATGCCGAGGAACCCGGCCAGCGCTCCGGATGCGACGAACGCGATGAGCGCGAGCCGCGCCACGTTCACGCCGCGGAGCTGCGCCGCCTCGCGGTCTTCGGACATCGCCCGCAGCGCCAGGCCCTTCAGCGAGTACTTGCCGTAGAGCGAGAGCAGCACCACCACCACGATCACGAGGGCGATGAGCGCGAGCTCCACCGGGAACACCCGGGCGCCCAGCAGGTCGATGGCGTCGTTGCCACCGAAGAAGCTGACCGTGAGCGGCTCGCCGCCCCAGATCAGCTGCGCGGCGCCGGTGAGCAGAATGGATGCGCCGAGCGTGGTCACGAGGATGTTGTCGTGGTTCTTCACCGGCCGGATGGCGATGTAGTACTCGGCCAGCGCGACGGCCGAGACGCCGGCGGTGGCGATGAGCGCCGCCACGTACCAGGGCAGGTGCCAGGTCTCGGTGGCGGTGTAGGTCAGGAACGCGCCCACCATCATGAGCTGCGCCTGCGCGAAGTTGAAGGTCTTCGATGAGACGAAGACGATGTTGTAGCCGATGGCCACCAGGGCGTAGATCGCTCCGAGTGCCAGGCCGCCGAGGACGAGGGTCAGCACATCGCTCTCCTAAAGTCGTGGGCGAAGTCGTGGGCGGGCAAGCCGAACGCGGCGCCCGACCCCGTCGGCTGACGGAGCGGGACGCCGCGTTCGAGGGGCATTACTGGTACTGGCCGTTCTTGAGCTCAGACGGTGCGATGAACAGGAACTCGTCGGCGCCGACGTTGGGGCTGTGCGACTCCGCGGTGAAACCGTACCGCTTGAGGATGACGGTCTTCGCGCTCTCCGTCACCGACGTGTCCTCCAGCGCCTTGGCCAGGGCCTGTGCGTCGTCGGCGTTGCCCACCTTCTCCGCCGCCGCGGCCACGAGCGGGAACGCGTCGTAGTTGTAGGCGAGGATGAGCGAGGCGTTGATCGGGCCGATCGAGAGCATGGTCTTCACCGCGTCGTTCACGCCGGTG
>BADC01000552.1 GCA_000333435.1 Corynebacterium-like bacterium B27
CCTGCTCATCTTCTGCTGGGCTCGGACGCCCTTCGCCTGGTCGGCGCTGGTCGCGCCGCCGTCGACGCCGAGATCGCGACCTGGGCCGAGCTGTCGCGGTCGACCGACCGCACTGACGGCGACGGATGATCACCGACCACCCGTCCTGGCGAAGATGGCGAGCGCAGCCGTCGCGCCGATCAACACGGCACCGCCCCAGGCGACGGTCGCGGGCATGCCGATCGCCGCTCCCAGCATGGCCAGGGTGACACCGTTGAAGGTGCTGAGGCCGCTCGAGGCCATACTGAACGCGCCGAGCACCGGGCCACGTTCGGCCGCCGGCGCCGCCAACTGCACGACGCTCTGCGCGATCGAGGTCGAGGCCATGTCTGCGGCGCCGCCCAGGGCCAGGGTCGCCAGGGCGACGAGGTAGTTCTGCGTGAGCGCGAAGGCCACGATGGTGGCCCCGAACACCGCGGTGCTGATGAAGGCGGAGCGCGCGTCGGGCCGGACGGCGCCGGTGGCTTCCATGAGGAATCCGCCCAGCACCCCGCCTGCCCCGGTTGCGAACAGCAGCATTCCGTAGGAGAGGCCGCTGTCTCCCGTGCCCAGAGCCATCGCGAAGTGGGGCATGGATGCTTGGAGCGAGCCTCCGACGCAGACGGCGCTCGCCCCGGCGAGCAGGATCATGCTGACGAGGAGCCTCTGCGACCGGAGTTGCGCGACGATCCGCAGAGTGGCAGGAAAGGACATCCTCCCGCGCGTGACGACGCCATCCCGGATGTGCCCGGTGAGGCGGGTGCGCAGCAGCACGATGCTGAGCGGTAGGTAGAAGAGCGCGTTGATGAAGATGCCGGCCACCGGGCCCACGCCCAGCAGCAGAACCGAGCCGACGACCGGCCCGAACAGCACGCCCAGGCTGCGAAAGGTCGCATTCATGCGAACGGTGCCCGGGAGGTCGTCGCGATCGGCGAAGTCGTGCAGCATCATCTGCTCGGCCGGGCGCCACAGGGCGCCCGCTATTCCGTGTGCGAGCAGCAGTAGGCAGGCGGCCCAGACGTTCAGGGTGCCTGACCAGATCAGCAGGCCCCAGGTCACCGAGACCAGGAAGAACGTGCCCTGCGCGATCTGGATGAGCCGACGACAGTCGAATCGTTGGGCCAGGGCGCCGAACTGCACGGAGAACAGCAGGGAGGGGAGCCAGTGGCTGATCACCTGGAAGCCGACGAGGGCCGGGGAGTGGAAGGTCTCCCAGAGCACCCAGTAGCTGATGACGTGCTCGATGTTGTCGCCCATCATGGCCACGCCCCCGCCGATGAGATAGGCGCGCGACCGCCGGTTCCTGAGAGCGGCGAAACGGGTGGGTCGTGAGGTGCGGAGAGCGGGATCGGTGGACGACGGCATGGGACTCCTCTGTGGGCGACGATCGTGCGTCGCCATAACGGGACACGATGCCTCGTTATTGAGAGTATTACGAGACGCAGTGTCTCGCAAATCGGCTGACCGCTCGGCTCGTCAGCTCCACGCCCGCAGGAGTGTCGCGACGTGCCCGGCGAGCATGTCGTCGTCGGGGGGCGCCGGCCGAAGCAGCACATGGCTGAGCAGCGGCCCGGTCAGCTGGTCGGCCGCCAGCGTCAGGTCGGGGAGCCCGGGGAGGTCGGATGCGAGCGATTCAAGGAGATGCCGCGACGTCGTCCCGAGGAGGTCGGCATCCTGAACCAGCGCGCGGACAGAGGCATCGTGCTGCGCCTCACCGATCAAGGCGCGATAGGCCAGTCCCGAGGGGTCGTCGCAGAGAAAGCCCCGCCACTGGGCGAGAAACCTGAGCAGATCGGATCCGGGGTCACCGGAGTGGTCGAACGCGAGCGCTTCGGCGGCGTCGATCGTGGTCGCCTCCATCAGGATCTCGGCTTTGGTCGCCCACCACCGGTAGACGGTCTGGCGACCGACGCCCGCACGCTCGGCGATGCCCTTCATTGTCATGGCGGCGTATCCGACGTCGACGAGCATCTCGTCGACCGCGTGCAACACGGCTTCGCGCGCCTCGGCGCTGCGGGGCCGCCCGGCTCGGGTCGGGGCCATCGGATGCGCACTCGTCTCGCTCACGTGCCCATCGTATCGAGGCACCGCGCACCGAAAGAGGGCTGCGCGCCCCGGCCGGCATCACGGTTCGCCGTCGGGATCGCCGCTCATGACGCGTCCGTCGTGGCGCCGACCGTCTGCTCGGACGGCATGGCCGGGGCGCCCGATGCGCGCTTCAGCCCCACGAAGCCCAGGCCGAACGCGAGGAAGCCCAGTGCGGTGAGCGCTGCCGCGGCGACTGGAATGGTGGCGCCACCCGGATCCAGCGCGAGGACGGCCGCCGCGGTCAGGGGCGCCAAGGCGATGCCGGCGTAGAGCGCCGTACTGAACCAGGAGATCGCGATGGATGCGGTCGGCGGGTCCACCGTGAGCAACCGATGCTGCAGCGGCACGAGCGCGGCGAAGGCGGCGAGGCCCCAGACCATGAATCCGATCGCCAGCCCCACGAATCCGCGGCCCGCGAAGGTGATCGCGACCAGGGCGAGAACGTCGAGGACGATGAAGACGCCGCCGACGCGTCGGTTGCCGAAACGGTCGGTGAGGGGGCCGCTGACGCTGTTGCCGACGACGGCCATGACGCCGGCGGCGAGCAGGAGGATGGCGAGCTCCGTACCTTGATAGCCGGTGAAGACCGCGCTGAAGGTGAAGGTGAGGTTGAAGCCGGCTCCGACGAGAGCGGTGGCCAGCAACGGCGTGACGATTCGCGCGTCACGGAGCGCGGACAGTCGCCGCGCGATCGAGACGGGACGCTCGGCGGGGATGCGGCGCAGCAGGAGGAGGATGACCGGCAGGGTGGCCGCCCCGAGCACACCGATCCCGAGCATCGGCGTGCGCCAGCTCGACCCCGCGGCGACCGCACTGCTCAACGGTGCGCTGACCGCGGTGGCGAGGGTGAAGCCGATTCCGACGACGGCGAGCGCCCGCCCGCGCAGAGCGGGTGGCGTGATGGCGGCGCCCGCGGCGGTGGCGGTCGGAATCAGTGCGGCACCGCCGATGGCGGCCACGACGCGTCCGGCCGCGAACACGACGAAGGTCGGGGCGACCGCCGAGACGGCGACGCCGACGACGAAGACTCCGAGTGCCCCCGCCATGAGTGTCGTCCGCGAGATGCGGGACCCCGCAACCGCGATCACCGGTGCGAACACCGCGATGACGAGCGCGTAGATCGTGATCGTGTAGCCGATCAGGGTCGGCGTAGAGTCGAGGTCGGACGCGATCGCCGGCATCACGCCCGCGATCGCGAAGGAGTAGCTGCCCACGAGGAACAATGCGAAGGCCAAGGTCGACCACCGTGCGGCGAGTGCGACCGTCGAGCTGGATGGTTGGATGGAAGTCATACCGTCACGATAGGCCATAGTATTGCCAAAACCAAACCATTTTTGACGAGGATGCGCATGACCGATGAGGTGCAGCACGAACCACAGCCGTCGCTGAGAGTCGAGGATCTCCGTCTCACCGACATCCTGCAGACGCTGAGCGATCCGAGCCGCCTCCTCGTCGTGCAGCGCCTCGCGGACGGCGGATGGCACTCACTTGGCGTCGACGCCTGGGGCGGGCTCCACAAGTCCACCGTGACGCACCACCTGCGGTCACTGCGTGATTCCGGGCTGGTCGAATACCGGATGGTGGGGCGCAACAAGGAGCTGCGACTGCGACACGAGGCGGTGGAATCGCGGTTCCCGGGGCTTCTCGCGGGGGTCCTCAGTGCTGAGGCCGTCTCGGACGTGCAGCCAGACGCCTAGCGGCCGGCGGGGAGCGGCCGGGGGGATCGGGTCAGTCGACGAGATCGACGACGACCTTGCCGTGGAGGCCACCTCGTTCTAGGGCGGTGAGGGCCGCGGGCGTCTGGGCGAAGGGGAACACCCGCCCGACGACCGGATGCAGGATGCCCGCGTCGATGAGGGCCGCGATCTCGCTGAGCTGTGCACCATCGGCCCGCACCCAGAGGAACGAGTAGTGCACGCCCAGGCGTGCGGCCTGCCGGCGCACCTTGGCGCTCAGGGCCGTGATCGCCAGGCGCAGCCCGGCGTTCGCGCCGATCGCGCGGGCGAAGGCCTGGTCCGGCGGCCCGGCGATCCCGATGGCGAGCCCACCGGGGCGAAGCACGCGGAGCGACTTCACGACGTTCTTCCCGCCGATGCCGTCGATGACGAGATCGACGTCGGAGAGCAGGGTCTCGAAGTCCTGCGATCGGTAGTCGATCACTTCGTCGGCGCCTAGCCCACGCACGAACTCGGCATTCGACACGCTTGCCGTGGTCACGACGTGGGCGCCCAGGTGCTTGGCCAGTTGGATGGCGACCGAACCGAATCCGCCGGCCCCGCCGTGGATGAGCACCCGCTGGCCGGGCTTCACGTCGGCGCGCCCGACGAGGGCCTGCCATGCCGTGAGGGCGACCAGTGGGAGGGATGCCGCCTCGACCATGCTCAGCGTCGCCGGCTTCAGGGCGACGTCGGCCTCGGGGATGGCGATGCGCTCGGCGAAGGTGCCGATGCGGAAGTCGGCGGGCCGCGCGAACACCTCGTCGCCGACCGCGAGCCGGGTGACCGAGGAGCCGATGGCTTCGACCACTCCGGCGACCTCGTGACCGAGGGTGAGGGGGAGGTCGTAGCGCAGCAGCGCTTTGAAGTCGCCGTGCGCGAGCTTGAGGTCGAGCTGGTTGACCCCGGCGGCCCGCACGCGCACCAGTATGTCGTGCGCACCGGCGATCGGCTCCGGGACGTTCGCTTCGGCGATCTCCCCCCGGTAGCGGTCGATCTGGAAAGCCCTCATCGTCATCGTCTCCTCGAGTCATCGTGAACCATACTGAGGCTACTCAGTTATGACTAGAGTCGCAAATGAGCGCGACAGTGAAACGCGATAGGATGGGGGCGCCATGACCGAGACCGACGCCACCCCCGTTCCGCTGGGTCGCCGTGAGCGCAACAAGCAGCAGAAGCTCGAGCGCATCATCGCGGCCGCCGACGATCTCTTCGGTGCGCACGGTGTCGACGAGGTGACCACGCAGCAGATCGCCGATGCCGCCGACATCGGCGCCGGAACCCTGTTCCTCTACGCGAAGAACAAGGCCGAGCTGCTCCTGCTCGTGCAGAACAAGCATTACGCCGAGGCGATTGAGGCCGGAAGCCGGGCGTCAGAAGCGGCCAGCGGATGCCTGAACGCCGTCATGGCGATGATCGAGCCGGTCATCGTCTGCAACCGCCGGCAGACCGAGAACGGCCGCACCTATCTTCGGGAGCTCGTCTTCGGCGACCCCGAGGAACCCCACCATCGGGCTGGCCTGGAGCTGATCGCCCGGCTCGACGACGCGGTCGTCGACATCCTCGTGAAGACGGGCGAACTGCCGCGTACGGATGCCGGACTGCTCGCGCGCGCCATCTCGGCGATCATGTTCGTCAGCCTCGCCTCGCCCATCCACCTGCGTTCCACGAGCGAGGAGATCTCGGCCGACATCCGCGAGCAGGTGGGCGTGCTCCTCCGCCGCTGACCACGCCGCGGAGCGCCTGAACGCAGCCCGCTAGGCGGCGAGGTGCATCACGCGGCGCCGCCGGAGCCGGCCGGCGTGTGGCGGCCGAAGTAGGCATCCTTCAGCACCTCGATGTCCGACACCTCAGAGGCCGGCGCCGAGAGCACCGTGCGGCCCATGTCGAGCACGGCCACGTGGTCGGCGATGGCGACGGATGCCTCCACCGCCTGCTCCACGAGCAGCACGCCGATGCCGGTCGAGGTCAGCTCCGACACCCGCTGCATGACCTCCTTGACGATCACGGGGGCGAGGCCGCCCGAAGGCTCGTCGAGCAGGAGCAGCCGCGGCTTCGCCATCAGCGCCGAGCCGATCGCGAGCATCTGCTGCTGGCCACCCGACATGCTGCCGGCCAGGAGGTCCTTCTTCTCGAACAGGATGGGGAACAGCTCATAGACCCCCTGCACCTCGGCCCGGAGCTGCTTGCGCGAGACCTTCCGCGTGATGCCGCCGAGCAGCAGGTTCTGTTCCACGGTCTGGCCGCGCAGCACCCGTTTGCCTTCCTGCACGTACGACATGCCGCGCCGCACCCGCTGGGAGCTCGAGAGCTTCGAGATGTCCTCGCCGTCCAGGCGCACCGAGCCGCCCGAGATGCGGTTGAGGCCGGTCACGGCCCGGAGCGTCGTGGTCTTGCCGGCGCCGTTCCGGCCGAGGAGCACCGTGAGCTCGCCCGCGCGCACTTCGAACGACGCGTCCCACACCACCCGGAGGTCGCCGTAGCCGGTGGCCAGGTTCTGCACCGAGAGCAGCGGAGCATCGGCCGCCGCCGCCCCGCCCGCTCGCACCTGGTCGCTCACAGCAGCTCTCCGATCGTCGATCCGCCGGGCGTCAGCTCGTCGGGCGTCACGCCGAGGTACTCCGAGAGCACCCGCGGGTTCGACTCGATCTCGGCGGGCGAGCCGGTCGCCATCACCTCGCCGTGCGCGAGCACCACGATGTCGTCGGCGAGGTCGAGCACGAGCTGGAAGTTGTGCTCCACCAGCACCACCGTGCCGCCCGCCGCCGTCACCGCGCGGATGACCTCGGCGAGCCGCGCCACCTCATCCTCGTCGAGACCGGATGCCACCTCGTCGAGCAGCAGCACGCGCGGGTCGGCGACGAGGCAACGCGCCACCTCGAGCATCCGTCGCTGGCCGAGTGGAAGCGAGGTCGCCTCCGTGTCGCGCAGGCGGCCGAGCCCGGTGAGCGCGAGCATCTGCTCGGCCACCCGCTCGTCGTCGCGCCGCACCCGCCGGAACTTCGGCAGCCGCAGCACCGACGACGCGATGTCGACCGGACTGCTGGCGTAGCGCCCCGCCACCACCGCGTC
>BADC01000551.1 GCA_000333435.1 Corynebacterium-like bacterium B27
CGGAGGTGTCGAGCGAGCGGCAGTCGAGCAGCACCACCGAGTCGCGTTCGCCGAGCAGCGACGCCGACTGGTCCATGATGCCGGTGGGCGCGCCCACCACCTGGTTCTCGTTGAACTGCCCGATGCGGGCGATCGTCTGACGGTCGTAGCCGAGCCCCCAGAGCTCGGTGATCGCCAGGCCGAAGACGCTCTCCAACGCCGCCGACGACGACAGGCCGGCGCCCACCGGGATGTCGGACTCGAGGTAGGCGTCGAGGCCGAACGCCCCGTCGAGCACCGAGCCGAACTCGGTCGCTCCCCACACCATGCCGAGCGCATACGCCGACCAGCCGCCGACCGTGTCGGGCGTGATGTCGTCGAGGGCGATCTCGACCGTCTCCGGGGCGAAGGAGGTGGCGATGCGGATGACCCGGTCGGCGCGTCGGCGCACCGCCAGCATCGTGCGCCGGTCGATGGCGAAGGGCAGCACGAACCCGTCGTTGTAGTCGGTGTGCTCGCCGATGAGGTTCACGCGGCCCGGAGCCGACCAGAGCGAGTCAGGGGCTGTGCCGAACCGGGCGGCGAAGCCCTCGAGCACGCTGCGCTCGAGGGCGGCGGCCGAAGCGGGCGAGGGGGAGGAGGAGGTGCTCACAGGTCGCGGTCCGATCGTTCGAGGGCTTCTCGTAGCAGGGCGGCGCTGGTCTCGGGCGGCACGTCGCCGATGAAGGCGCCCATCGCCGACTCCGAGCCGGCCAGGAACTTCAGCTTGTCGGCGGCCCGGCGCGGCGAGGTGATCTGCAGCATCAGCCGGATGTCGTCGCGGTGCGCGTGCACCGGTGCCTGGTGCCAGGCCGAGATGTAGGGCGTCGGGGTGTCGTAGATCGCGTCGACCGCGCGCAGCAGCCGGCGGTAGAGCACCGCGAGCTCGTCGCGCTCCTCGACGGTCGTGGCGGCGAAGTCGGGCACGTGCCGGTGCGGCAGCAGGTGCAGCTCGAGCGGCCAGCGGGCGGCGAACGGCACGAAGGCGGTGAAGTGCTCGCCGCGCAGCACGACGCGGTCGGACTGCTGCTCGAAGGCGAGGATGTCGGCGAAGAGCGTCGGCCCGTAGCTCTCGATCGACGCGATCAGCTTCTGCGTGCGCGGTGTGATGTAGGGGTAGGCGTAGATCTGCCCGTGCGGATGGTGCAGCGTCACGCCGATCGCCTCGCCGCGGTTCTCGAACGGGAACACCTGCTCCACTCCGGGCAGCGCCGACAGGGCGGCGGTGCGATCGGCCCATGCCTCGATCACCGTGCGCGCCCGCGAGGGGCTGAGCGTGGCGAACGAGCCGTCGGTGTCGGGGCTGAAACACACCACTTCGCATCTCCCGACGGAGGGCCGGATGCGCCCCAGCCCGATCCGCGCCAGCTCACCGAGCTCGTGCGCGTCGTCGTAGCCCGGCTCGGCGAGATCGGGGCCGAAGGAGGGTGACTTGTTCTCGAACACGGCCACGTCGTAGTTGCTCGGCACCTCGGTGAGGTTCTCGGGGGTCGACGGCGCCAGCGGATCGAGGTGCTTCGGCGGCAGCATCACCCGGTTCTGCCGGGCGGCGGCGATTGAGACCCATTCGCCGGTGAGCGGGTCCTGCCGCATCGAGGCGACGGCCGGGCGTGCGGCCGGGGGGCGCGCATCCGGTGCCCGCTCAGGGTCTAGGGTGCTGTCGGCGTCGTCGAAGTAGATGAGCTCGCGCCCGTCGGAGAGGTGGTGCACGCGCTTCGTGATGCCGTGGGAGAGCTCTGTCACACCACGAGTAAGCCACTTTCGATACCACAAGTCAAGTCGATCGGATGCTTGTGGATTGACAAGCAAGACGAAGTAACCGAAACTCGGGGCATGGCCCGCGACATCGAGCAGCTGCCCTCCGCGTTGCGGCGGGAGCGCATTCTCGCGCGGGTGACCGACACCGGCTTCGTGCGGGTCGCCGACCTCAGCCGCGAGTTCGGCGTCTCGGAGGTCACGGTGCGCTCCGACCTCGACGCCATCGAGCGCGAGAACCCCATCGACCGGGTGCACGGCGGCGCCGTGCTCCGCGGCGGTGCGGCTCGGCGGGAGGAACCGTTCGAGCTGGCACTCACCACCTCGGCGGAGGAGAAGCGGCGCATCGGCGTGGCCGCGGCCGCCCTTGTGCAGAGCGGGGACAGCATCGCGCTCGACGTCGGCACCACCCCGGCCGCCGTCGCGGCCGCCCTCGTCGAACGCGACGACCTCGACGAGGTGGTGGTCGTGACGAACAGCCTCACCACCGCGCTCGCGCTGGAGCCGGCCATTCCACGCTTCACGGTGGTGGTGACCGGCGGCACGCTGCGTCCCCTGCAGCATTCCCTGGTGGCGCCGTTCGCCACGAAGGTGCTCGACGACCTGCACGTCGACCTGGCGTTCCTCGGCGGCACCGGCGTGCATCCGGAAGCCGGTGCCACCAACGTCAACCTCGCCGAGACCGAGGTGAAGCGCGCCATGCTGCTGGCTGCCGACCGCGCGGTGTTCGTGGCCGACGCCTCGAAGATCGGCCGGATCGACCTCGGTCGCATCGGGGCGATCGCCGAGTTCGACACCCTCGTCACCACCGGGCTCGACGAGCGGATGCGCGCGGCATTCCTCGAGAGCGGCGTGCAGCTGGTCATCGCCTGAGTCGCGCGCCCCCCAGAATGTCATGGTGGCAACAGCGACCTCCCCGATCACCGTCGTGCACCCCGGCGACTCCCTCACCACCCGGCAGCGGCTCGTCTACGTCGTCATCCTGGGCGCGCTGACCGCGCTCGGGCCGTTCACGATCGACCTCTACCTGCCCGCCTTCCCGGTGCTGGAGGTCGATTTCCACGTGCCGGCCGCCCTCATCCAGCTCACTCTCACCGGCACCACCATCGGGTTCGCGCTCGGTCAGCTGCTGGTGGGCCCGTGGAGCGACCGGGTGGGGCGGCGGCTGCCGATCATCATCGCCACGGGTGTGCACGTGGTCGCCTGCGTGGCGCGGCGGTGGCGCCCGACATCTGGACCCTCGGGGCCTTCCGGGTGCTGCAGGGGATGGGCGCGGCCGCCGGCGGCGTGGTGGCGATGGCGATGGTGCGCGACCTGTTCGGCGGGCGGCCGCTCGTGGTGATGCTCTCCCGGCTCGCGCTGGTGAGCGGTCTCGCCCCCATCGTGGCGCCGGTGATCGGGTCGCAGCTGCTGCTCGTCATCGACTGGCGCGGCATCTTCTGGGTGCTGGCGGCCTACGGCGGCTTCGTCATCGTCGTGGTGTCGCTCTGGATCCGGGAGACGCTGCCGCCGGCGCGCCGGCACGACGCGGGCCACAGCACCACGGGTCAGCGCTACCGTGCCGTGCTCACCGACCCGGTGTTCATCGGCGTCGCGATCATCGGCGGCATGACCTTCGCGGGGCTGTTCTCCTACCTCTCGGCGAGCTCGTTCCTGTTCCAGCAGGTGTACGGCTTCGACGCGCAGCAGTTCGGCATCGTCTTCGCGGTGAACTCGCTCGGCATCGTGGCCGGCGCGCAGCTCTCGGCGCGGCTCACGAAGTACCTCGGGCCGCAGTGGATCCTGGCGGTCTCGACCGTGCTGCTGCTCAGCTGCGCGGGCCTCATCGTCCTGTTCGACCAGCTCGGGTTCGGACTGCTCGGCACCCTGGTTCCGCTGTGGTTCTTCATCTTCTCCTGCGGGCTCACCTTCCCGTGCGTGCAGGTGCTCGCCCTCAACGCGCACGGGCACGAGGCGGGCACGGCGGCGTCGCTGCTCGGTGCGGTGAACTTCGGCCTCGCCGGCCTCATCTCCCCGCTCGTGGGGGTGCTCGGCATCGGCAGTGCCACGCCGATGGCGGCGGTGATGGCTGGAACGGCCGTGGTGGGCATCCTCTCGCTCTGGTTCGTGGTGCGACCGCGCCGCGTCCCGGCGCTCACGCGCTGAGCCGTCGGGCGCTGAGCCGTCACGGGCGGGATGGAGTAGCGTCAGCGGAATGTCGAACGCTCCGGTTCCCGTGAAGGTGGCGCGGCGCTGGCCCATCGTGTCGGGGGCCGTGGCCGTGCTGCTCGTGCTGCTGCTCGGGGCCATCGTCGTGCTGCGGGAGCGGGGACTGCCGTTCGGCGTCGACACCGAGTGGATGAACGAGATGGCCGAGCACCGGTCGCCGTTCTGGGACGTTCCCTCGCTCGTCATGAACTCGCTCGGCGGCGGGGTGATCGCCGTCTTCGTCGTCCCGCTCGTCACGATCGCCGCGTTGCTGGTGTTCCGGCGGCCGTGGGCGGCGCTCTACTTCACGATCGCCATCATCGTGAGCGCGGGCCTCGTGCAGGTGCTGAAGACGGTCATCGGGCGGCCGCGGCCGGAGGACATCCTGGTGGTGTCGGATTACGGGTCGTTCCCATCCGGGCACTCGGCGAACGCCGCAACGCTCGCCGTGACGCTCGGCATCGTGTTCGTGCGGGTGTGGATCTGGGTGGCCGGCTCGGTCTACACGGTGCTCATGATGGTGAGCCGCACCTACCTCGGCGCCCACTGGCTGACCGACACCATCGGCGGCCTCCTGCTCGGGGCCGGCGTCGCCGTGCTGCTCTGGGCGCCCTTCGCGGCCCGCCTCTACGCCGAACGCGCCCGCCCGCATCCGCCCCTCTGGCACCGCACGGGGGCTGAACGGTAACGTCGAGCCATGAGAATCCTCCTTGTGGGCGCCGGCGGTGTGGGCGATGCCATCGCGAAGATCGCCGCGCGACGTTCGTTCTTCGAGCAGCTGGTGGTGACCGACTACGACCCGGGTCGCGCGGAGCGCACCGTGGCGTGGATCGCCGAGCGGCACGGCCCCGAGGTTGCAGCGCGGTTCGCGACCGACCGCATCGACGCATCCGACCCCGACGACGTCGCCGCCGTGGCCCGTAAGCACGGCGCCACGCACGTGATGAACGCGGTGGAGCCGAAGTTCGTGCCCACCATCTTCGCCGGGGCGCTCGCGGCGGGGGCCGACTACCTCGACATGGCGATGAGCCTCAGCGAGCCGCACCCCACCGACCCCTACGCCGAGACCGGCGTGAAGCTCGGCGACGACCAGTTCGCGCAGGCGCCCGACTGGGAGAAAGCCGGCCGGCTCGCCCTGGTGGGCATCGGCGTGGAGCCCGGCCTCAGCGACGTGTTCGCGCGCTACGCCGCCGACCACCTGTTCAGCGAGATCGACGAGCTCGGCACCCGCGACGGGGCGAACCTCGTGGTGCGCGACTCCGACGGCAACGAGATCTTCGCGCCGTCGTTCTCGATCTGGACCACCATCGAGGAGTGCCTCAACCCGCCCGTGATCTGGGAGAAGGATCGCGGCTGGTACACCACCGCCCCGTTCTCCGAGCCCGAGGTGTTCACCTTCCCCGAGGGCATCGGCGACGTCGAGTGCGTGAACGTCGAGCACGAGGAGGTGCTGCTGATGCCCCGGTGGGTGGATGCGCGGCGGGTGACCTTCAAGTACGGGCTCGGCAACGAGTTCATCGGCATCCTGAAGACGCTGCACCAGCTGGGTCTCGACAAGACCACGCCGCTGCGAGTGCGGAGCGCCAACGGTCCGGTCGAGGTCGCCCCGCGCGACGTGGTGGCGGCGGGCCTGCCCGATCCGGCCACGCTCGGCCCGTTCATGACGGGCAAGACCTGCGCGGGCCTCTGGGTCACCGGCACCGGCCCCGACGGAAGCCCCCGCGAGGTGTACCTCTACCACGTCGCCGACAACGAGTGGACGATGTCCGAGTACGAGAGCCAGTGCGTGGTGTGGCAGACGGCGCTGAACCCCGTGATCGCGCTCGAGCTCCTCGCGGCGGGCACCTGGTCGGGCACGGGGGTGCTCGGGCCGGAGGCATTCGACGCGAAGGCGTTCCTCGACCTGATGGCCGCGCCCGAGAGCAGCGGTGGGTACGGCCAGGCCTGGGGTCTCGAAGACCGGCTGGCTCAGAGCGCCGGAGCCTGACGTGACTACGGCGGCGGCGGTGCACACGAGCGGCTCCGCGCTGCCCGTCGTGCTCGAGGCGGTGGAGCTGCACCGCGTCGCCATGCCGCTCGTGCGCCCGTTCGAGACCAGCTTCGGCCGGCAGACCGCCCGCGACGTGCTGCTCGTCCGGGTGCTGACGGATGCGGGGGAGGGCTGGGGTGAGTGCGTCGCGATGGCCGACCCGTTCTACTCCAGCGAGTACGTCGAGGGCTGCTCCGCCGTCATTCGCGACTACCTCGCCCCCGCGCTCCTCGCCGCCCAAACGGTGCGCGCCCCTGACGTCGCCGGCCTCCTCGACTTCGTCGTCGGCCATCGCATGGCGAAGGCCGCCCTCGAGACGGCCGTGCTCGATGCGCAGCTGCGGGCGGCCGGGGTCAGTTTCGGTGAGTACTTCGGCGCCGTGCGGCCCGAGGTCGACTGCGGTGTCTCCGTCGGAATCGCCCCGAGCATCGACGCCCTGCTGGAGGAGGTCGCCGGCTACCGCGACGAGGGGTACCGCCGCATCAAATTGAAGATCAAACCGGGCTGGGATCTCGAACCCGTCGCGGCCGTGCGCACGCTCCTCGGGCCGGATGCCCTGCTGCAGGTCGACGCCAACACCGCCTACACCATCGCCGACATCGACCACCTGCGCGAACTCGACGCCTTCGGGCTGCTGCTCATCGAGCAGCCGTTCGTCGAGGAGGACATCGCCGCCCACGTCCGCCTGGCGCGGGCGATCGACACCCCGGTGTGCCTCGACGAGTCGATCACCAGCGTCGGGGTCGCCATCGACGCCATCGAGCGCGACGCCACCGCCATCGTCAACATCAAGGCCGGCCGCGTCGGCGGGTATCTCGAGGCCATCCGCATCCACGACGCCTGCCTCGACCGCGACGTGCCGGTGTGGTGCGGCGGCATGCTCGAGACCGGGCTCGGCCGGGCAGCCAACGTGGCGCTCGCCGCATTGCCCGGATTCACCCTGCCGGGCGACACCTCGGCCTCGAACCGGTACTTCGCCGACGACCTGACCGAGTCGTTCGTGCTCGTCGACGGCCGCCTCGCGGTGCCGGCCGGCCCCGGCTCCGGCGTCACCGTGCGCGCCGAGCTGCTGGCTGAGTGGCGCTCCCGCCCGACGCAGCTGATCACCCGTGTCTGAACCGCTCCAGGATGCGCACGGCCCGCTCGGTGGGGGCGACGGGTGGGTGCTGTGGCGCTACCCCGACTACCACCGGCCCGGTGCG
>BADC01000550.1 GCA_000333435.1 Corynebacterium-like bacterium B27
CAGATCCAGATCCCGAACGCGATCGTGCCGGGATCAGCCCCCAGGAGAGAAGTCGAAGGGCAGGTCGCGAATAAAGAAGATCTGGGTCGACGCGGGCGTCTCGCCCTGCTTGTTCGGAAACTGGATGGCCAGCAGCGCGAACACGATGCCGACGATGACCTGCCCCACGATTTCGCCCACCGGGCTGAGCCCGAGGCTGCGCTCCTTGTGCACCTTGAGGAAGTCGTCGATGAACCCGACCACCCCGAGCCCGGTCATGAGGAAGAGCACCAGGAGACCCGAGATCGTCGGCGGCTCCTGCGTGAGCAGCGCCGAGACGAAGTAGCCGAACAGCACCGCGAGGATGATGACGATGCCGCCCATGGTGGGCGTCCCGCGCTTGACGTGGTGCGCATCCGGGGTGTCGACGTTGATGAACTGACCCCAGGCGAACCGCTTGAACATGCGGATGAACACCGGCGTCAAAAACAGCGAGAAGGCCAGCGACAGCGAGGCGGAGGCGAGCAGAGTGATCATGCGTCGGCCCCCGCGATCGTGTTGGCCTCGGCGATGCGGTCGCCGAGGAAGCGGAGGCCGGCCGAGTTCGACGACTTCACCAGGATGAGGTCGTCGTCTCCCTTTATACCGCGCTCCTACCGCCCTCCTTGAAGTGGCAGACGGGGTCGGCGCAGCTCATGTGGAAATTCCTTCGTTGTATCGTGCTTAAGCGGGAAGTTTCTGCTATCGTCGGTGACCTACCCGGAAATACGGGCCCCACTTACGAAGCCGGCATCGTCGCCGCCCTCATCGGAGAGGCAGTCAATGAAGAACTTCCCGAACACCCGCCGTGGACGCCGTTCCACCACCCTCGTCGCCCTCGCATCCGCCGGTCTGCTGCTCGCGGGCCTCGCCGGCTGCAGCGACGCCGGCGCCGCCGACGGCGGCGGAAGCGGCGACAAGCCGCTCGTCGGCCTCATCACGAAGACCGAAGACCCCTACTACGTGAGCATGAAGAAGGGCGCCCAGCAGACCGCCGACGAGCTCGGCTTCGAGCTGCAGTCGCTCGCGGGCAAAGACCAGAGCGACAACGACGCGCAGGTCGCCGCCATCGAGAACCTCGTGGCCTCCGGCGCCGTCGGCATCCTCATCACCCCGGCCGACTCCGAGGGCATCCTGCCCGCCATCAAGAAGGCCCGCGACGCCGGCGTCTGGGTGGCCGTGCTCGACTCCCCCACCGACCCGACCAGCGCCGCGGATGCGACCTTCGCCACCGACAACTACAGCGCCGGCCAGCTGATCGGCGAGTGGGCCAAGGCCGACTTCGCCGCCGCGAACAAGGAGGCGAAGATCGCGATGCTCGACCTCGCACCCTCGCAGCCCGCGGTCGACGTGCAGCGCGACCAGGGCTTCCTCGACGGCTTCGGCATCGACCTCGGCGACCCGGGCAAGATCGGCGACGAGACCGACCCGCGCATCATCGGCAACGAGGTCACGAACGCCAACGAAGAGGGCGGCCGCACGGCGATGGAGAAGCTGATCCAGGTCGACCCGTCGATCAACCTCGTCTACACGATCAACGAGCCCGCCGCGGCCGGCGCCTACGAGTCCATCAAGGCAGCCGGGCTCACCGACCAGATGACGATCGTCTCGATCGACGGCGGCTGCGCCGGCGTGCAGAACGTGGCCGACGGCGTCATCCAGGCCACCTCGATGCAGTTCCCGCTGAAGATGGCGCAGGATGCCCTCGAAGCGCTGAAGGCGTTCCTCGACGACGGCACGAAGCCGTCGACCAGCCCGGGCCT
>BADC01000549.1 GCA_000333435.1 Corynebacterium-like bacterium B27
TTCGGACTCCTCGTCGCGCTCGGCCTCGGCCAGCGACCGCTCGAGCACCGGGATCTCGCCGTAGAGCAACCGCGACGCCTGCTCGAGGTCGCCCTCGCGCTGCGCCCGTTCGGCCCGCATGCGGGCGCGGTCGAGCTTCTCCTTGAGCTCACCGACGCGGTTCAGCGCGGCGCGTTCGTGCTCCCAGCGCTCCTGCAGCTCGGCGAGCGTCGCCGAGCGCGCACGCAACGTCTCGCGCAGGGCGGCGAGCCGCTCCTTCGACGCGTCGTCCTTCTCTTTCTTGAGCGCCAGCTCTTCGAGCTTCAGCCGGTCGACGCTGCGCCGCAGCTCGTCGATCTCCACCGGCGCGGAGTCGATCTCCATGCGCAGGCGCGAGGCCGCCTCGTCGATCAGGTCGATCGCCTTGTCGGGCAGCTGCCGGCCGGGGATGTACCGGTTCGAGAGCGCCGCCGCGGCGACCAGTGCCGAATCGGCGATTGCGACCTTGTGGTGCGCCTCGTAGCGCTCTTTCAGCCCGCGCAGGATGGCGATCGTGTCCTCCACCGACGGCTCCCCCACGAAGACCTGCTGGAAGCGGCGCTCCATCGCGGCGTCGCGCTCGATGAACTCGCGGTACTCGTCGAGCGTCGTCGCGCCGATGAGGCGCAGCTCGCCGCGCGCGAGCATGGGCTTCAGCATGTTGGAGGCCGCGACCGACCCCTCGCCGCCGCCCGCACCCATGAGGGTGTGCAGCTCGTCGATGAACGTGATGATCTGCCCGTCGGCCGCGTTGATCTCGGCGAGCACCGCCTTCAGGCGCTCCTCGAACTCGCCGCGGTACTTCGCACCCGCGACGAGCGCCGCGAGGTCGAGCGAGACGAGCTGTTTGCCCTTCAACGAGTCGGCGACGTCGCCCGCGACGATGCGCTGCGCGAGCCCCTCGACCACCGCCGTCTTGCCGACGCCGGGCTCGCCGATGAGCACGGGGTTGTTCTTGGTGCGCCGGGTGAGCACCTGGCTCACCCGGCGGATCTCGGCGTCCCGCCCGATCACGGGGTCGAGCTTGCCGCTCGCCGCGATCTCGGTGAGGTTGACGCCGTACTGCTCGAGGGCGCTCTTCTGCTCCTCGCCGTTCTGGTTTGGGCTGGTTGGCCATGCTGCGGAAGTCTTTTTCAA
>BADC01000548.1 GCA_000333435.1 Corynebacterium-like bacterium B27
TCATGCTGATCGGGCTGGCCGAGCCGCTCGACCTCATCCCGCGCTTGGACACCGACACCATGATCCCGGTCGCCGTCATCGGCACCGCGGTCGTGGGGGTGGCCGCCGTGCTGGTCTCGGCCGAGCTCGTGACGCGGCGCACGGTCGCCGTGCGCGGCCTCCGGGTGCCGGTCAACGCCCCGTCGACACCATCACCGTGAACTTCGCGTTGCGGTCGACCTGACGCGTCGGGCCGACCGCGCGCTGCAGCGCGGCACGGTAGGCCAGGTGCGAGTTGAACACGGTCCAGAGCTCGCCGCCCGGGCGGAGGACCCGGCCCGCTGCCTCGAAGAGCTTGAGGGCGATACCGGCGTGCACGGTGGAACCCACGTGGAAGGGCGGGTTGAGCAGGATGAGGTCGGCGCTGTCGTCGTCGAAGCCGCTCAGCGCGTCGTCGCGCACCACGTCGACCCGCTGGGCCAGGCCGTTGGCGGCCATGGTGGCCGTGGCCGACTCGACGGCGGCCGCCGACTGGTCGGTGGCGATCACCCGCAGGTCGCCGCGTGAGCGAGCGAGCAGCGCGGCGAGCACGCCGGTGCCGCAGCCGAGGTCGACGGCGGTGCGGGCATCCGGCACCATCTCGTCGAGATGGTCGATGAGCAGCCGCGTGCCGATGTCGATCTTGGTGCCGGCGAAGGCGTTGCCGGATGCGCAGACCCAGAGGTCGAGGTCGTCGTGGTGTTCCCGGCGCGGCAGGGCCGGCGCGATGCCCTCGCGGCGACGCTCGGCGATGAGCACACGCGACTTCTGGCGGGCGAGGGTCGCCGTCACCTCCTCGAACGAGGTGCCGAGCACGTCGTTCATCGCGGGCGTCATGTGCTTGACGCGACCGCCGGCGTAGACGACCACTGACGGGTCGGCGTAGGCGGCGATCGCGCGGCTGATGTCATCGAGCGCCGCGAGACTGCGCGGAAGTTGCAGAAGCACGACCCTCGCGCCCTCGAGCAACGCACGCCCGAGTGGCTGGTGCGTGAAGCGGCCGCTCAGGTCGATGTCGGCGGCGCGCCGGGCATTGGCGGCGAGTGCGAGCTCGCCCGCCCGCGCATCCTGATGCACTCGGATGCCGTGCAGATCGAGCACCGCCGCCGCGCCCAAGGTGAGGGCGCCGTAGTTGTCGCCGATGACGACGACGGTTCCCGGATGCCCGGCTGTCTCCTCGAGCGCCTCGGCCGCCTCATCGAGGATCAGTCGGTCGCTGGCGTCGACCGCGAACAGGTTGTCGGCTTCGACGTCGGGGGCTCGGCGGAGGGCGTCGAAGGAGAACTCGGTCACCCGTCAACCGTACGCGGTGCCGCCTACGCGGTGCGGCCTACTCGGTGCGCGTAGGCCGCCAGACCACGACCTCGGTGCGGCGCTGGGTGCGGGTGCCGTGCTTGAGGGAGATGACCTCGCCCTCGACGCCGGCCGCGAAGACCCGGCGGCCGGGGCGGTTGAGGAGCTCGTCGGCGAGCGCCGACTCGAGCTCGCGCACGCGGGCGCCGAGCTCGGAGACCTGGTTCTCGAGCTGAAGGATGCGCGCGATGCCCTCGAGCGACACCCCCTCCGACGAGAGGCGGGCCACCTCCCGCAGCTGCACCACGTCGCGCATGGAGTAGCGGCGCGACTTGCCGGCCGTGCGGGTGGGGCTCACGAGGCCCAGCCGGTCGTATTGGCGCAGCGTCTGCGGGTGCATCCCCGCGAGCTCTGCGGCCACAGCGATCGCGAACAGCGGCGAGTTCTCGTCGACGTCGCTCATCTCGCGTTCCTTCCTCCCTCGCTCTTTCTCGCGAACATCGCTCGGTCATCCTCGCGACCCGTCAGTTCTGGCCCTTCCTGACCTCAGGTGGGGCCAAAATCGACGGGTCGCGAGGAGGGGTTACTCCCGCGCCTTGGCGAGGAGTTCGGTGCGCGGGTTCTCGGGGGGTTCCACGGCGTGGAAGGCCTCGAGCGCCTCGCGCTGGGCAGCGGTCAGGTGACTCGGCACAGCGACCTGCACCACCGCGAGCAGGTCGCCCTTGCCCTTGGCGGTCTCGACCCCGCGCCCCTTGACGCGCAGGATGCGCCCCGAGGGGGTTCCGGCCGCCACCTTGAGCTTCACCGGTGCACCACCCAGTGTGGGCACCTCGATCGTGGCACCGAGGGTCGCCTCAACGAAGGTGACCGGCACGTTGACGCGTAGGTTCAACCCGTCGCGCTCGAACACCGGGTGCTTGCGCACCGAGACCGTGAGCACGATGTCGCCGGCCTCGCCGCCGTCGGGCGAGGGTTCGCCCTTGCCGCGCAGCTTGATCTTCTGCTGGTCGGCGACGCCGGCCGGGATCTTCACCGTGATCGGCTTGCCATCCGCCGTCTGCA
>BADC01000547.1 GCA_000333435.1 Corynebacterium-like bacterium B27
GGCCACGGCGGGGACGACCGCCGCGACGGCCGTGTCCGCCCCGGCAGTCAGCACGGCCGCCGACCCCGCTGCGGCGCCGGAGGGTGCCGCGAGCGACGGACAGGACCGGCGATGAGCGCCGAGCGAGGACGGCCCGGCTCCCGCCGGCAGGGAGTGACGGCGCGGGCGGCGGTGGTCGCGCTCGCGGCCGCGGCGGTCGTGGCCGGAGTGGCGCTCGGCGGGGCGGAGGGAGCATCCGCTCACGACTACCTCGTGTCGACCTCGCCTGCGGCCGATTCGACCGTGACCGATGAGCTCACGTCCGTCTCACTCACCTTCAACGAGCCGCCGCTGGCCGACGCGAGCGCGGCGATCGCGATCGAGCTGCACGACCCGTCCGGGGCGAACGTCGCGACCGGACCGGTGTCGATCGTGAACTCCACGCTCAGCATCGCTGTGGCGCCGACGACGCAGGGCGCCTACACGGTGCTGTGGCAGAACGTGTCGGCCGACGGGCACGCGGTCTCGGGGGAGTACGGCTTCGACTACGCGGGCCCGGTCGCGGGTGCGGAGCCGGGCGGCCCGGCCGTCTCGACCCCGGGTGCCGCGGCGGCGGGCGCGGGAACCGCATCCGCGCCGCCGACGACGTCGAGTCCGACCCCGACGCCGACCGGCACCAGCACTCCGCCGCCGGCGACGTCGGTCGCCTCCGCCGGGGGCGCTGTGTCGGTGCCGCTGGTGCTGATCGGCCTGGGTACTGCGCTGGGGGTGGTGGTGATCGTGGCGCTCGTGCTCATCGTCGGGCTGCGCCGTCGCCCCGGGCGCGACGCCTGACCGGATTCCGCCAGGGTCGCCGCCCGTGCCGCGCGCTCGCCGAGCGCGGGCGGCGACTCCACTCTCACCTCAGAACGAGCACGGGACGAGGGCGGCCACTCCGGCGCCCAACGTCGCCGGGCCCCCGATGAGCTGAACCTGCAGGGTGCCCCGATCGGCCATCAGCGACAGCACGCCCTGGGGCACGCAGTCACCCGGCACGACGAACATCGGCGCGTTCGTCTTCGCGGCGAGGACGCCGCCGGCCAGGGCATCGGGGAAAGACGCACCGCTGACGAGGTACACCGTGCCGAAGTCGGCGGAGAAGCTGGTGAAGACGTTGAGCGACACCTCGTAGCGGCTCGACCCCGAGATCCTCGGCACCCAGCCGCCGGCCAGGATGGTGCCCTGGACGCCCGTCGAGACCGACAGCGGCCCGCCGACCACGGTGGCGACCGAGGCACCGAGGTCGCGCACCAGCGCTTTCGTGGCGTCGTCGGCGACGGGAGCGAGTCCGTCGACGAGCAGCACCGGGCTGCCGCCGGCGCCGGCCGCGGCGCCGGCGGAGAGGGCGTCCGGGAAATCGCGTCCGGTGGCCACCACGACGCTCGCAGCGCCGGCCGGGAAGGCATCGCTGATCACGGAGCGGCTGACGGCGTAGCGATCGGCTCCCGCGATTCGCTTGACGAGCGCGCGGGGCAGGATGCTCCTGACCGTGGCGAGCACACGGTCGGAGACGGTCGCGGGGCCGCCGACCAGAACGACCGAGGTCGGGTTGATGCGCACGAGGGCTGCCGCGACGGAGTCGGGTACAGCATCCTGTGCGACCAGCAGGAGGGGCGCGGCATTCGCGGCGGCGGCGGGTCCGGCGCTCAAGGCGTCCGGGAACGAGACGCCGGACGCGAGGTAGACCGTGTTCGCCGCCCAGGGGGTCACTCGTTTCGCGATCTCGACCGCCAGTTCGAACCGATCAGCACCGCTGATGCGCGAGACGACCGGCGCCACGGCGTCGGCCGGCAGGACGGCGGCGGCGGGCGGCGAGATCGGGCCGGCGCTCGCCGGCTCGGTGATCACCCAGCCGAGCAGTCCCACCGCGATCACGGCGGCGGCGATGCCGATGCCTCGCCTCGACCGCTTGGGTGAACGCTGCGACGCGGACTTCTGAACAACCATCTTCGGACTCGATTCCCCAAAGCCCTCTGCCCCAGCAGCCCCCGACCTCTGGCGCCTCCGACACTAGGGCAAGTCGACGATTTCTCGACTCCCCAGTTAGGGGGGCACGGAGAGTGAGAGGTCGCTGACGGTCGAGGTGCGGGCGACGGCCGCGGGCCCCGGACACGCCCCAGCGACGGCACACCGCCGGTACGCTAGGGCTCGCGATGACAGAACCTCCCGAGCCAGCGGCAGCGAGCGGTGCCGACGCGCACGGTGAGCTGCCCATCGACAGCGACGTCATCGCGGCGGGGCGCAGCGAACCGCGGCCCCCGCACCTGCGGGCGGCCTACATCGGCCTGGTCGCGGTAGGCGGGATGCTCGGCACGGCCCTCCGTGAGGCGATCAGCCTCATCGTTCCCGTGGTCGGCGGGTTCCCGGTCGCCATCTTCGGTATCAACGTGCTGGGCGCCTTCGTGCTCGGCGGACTGCTCGAACTGCTCGCCTTGCGGGGGCCGGACGAGGGACGGCGGCGGCGCATCCGACTCTTCGCCGGTACCGGGGTGCTCGGCGGGTTCACCACCTACAGCGCGTTCGCGACCGACACGGCGCAGCTGCTCGGTGATGGCGCATTCGCGGTCGCGCTGCTGTATGCCTTCGCCACGCTCATCGCGGGCGCGCTCGCCAGCTGGGGTGGCATCGTGGTGGGGATGCGGGTCGGCCGGGACCGGCGCATCCGCCCCGCCGCGCCGGAGCAGCGCTCGTGACCCCGCTGGTCTTCGTCGCGCTGGCGGCCGCCGGCGGGGTGGGCGCCGCGACCCGCTTCGTGGTGGACGGGGCGGTGAAGGCGCGCATCCGCGGTTCGTATCCCGTCGGCACCACTGTCATCAACGTCTCGGGCTCGCTCCTGCTCGGCCTCATCACGGGGCTCGCCCTCACGCACCTCCTCGCCGACGACTGGCGCCTGGTGCTCGGCGGCGGCTTCCTCGGCGGCTACACGACCTTCAGCACCGCCAGCTTCGAGACCGTCCGCCTCGTGCAGAACCGTCGCCGGGGCGCGGCACTTGCGAACGGCCTCGGCATGATGATCGCGTCGGTCGCAGCGGCGCTACTGGGCCTCTGGCTCGGCTCGCTCGCCTGACCCGCCGCCCGAGCGAACCGGCAGCAGGAGCAGCAACCCCACCAGGAGCACCAGCACGATGCCGAGGATGCCCCAGTACTGCACGTTCGCGTCCGGCCCGAAGATCGCGGCGCCGATGCCGATGAAGAGCGTGAACATCGCCGGGGCGAGGAAGGTCGCCGCCTTGCCGGTGGTGGCGTACAGCCCGAAGATCTCGCCGTTGCGCCCGTCGGGGATGCGCCGGGCGAGGAACGACCGGCTGGCCGATTGCGCCGGGCCCACGAACGCGCAGAGGGCGAGCCCGAAGGTCCAGAACACGATCTGCCCGCCGTCGTGCAGGAAGAACACGGCCGTGCCGCAGGCCACCAACCCGATGAGCGACGCCACGATGACGGGCTTCGCCCCGAAGCGGTCGTCGAGCAGGCCCACCAGGATGGTCGACGCCCCCGCCACGATGTTCGCCGCGATGGCGAAGATGATGACCTGGCCGGAGGAGAACCCGAACGATCCCGCCGCGAGCACCCCGCCGAAGGTGAACACCCCGGTCAGGCCGTCGCGGAACACGGCGCTGGCGATGAGGAAGTAGGCGGTCTGCCGGTTCTCCCGGAAGAGCGCGCGGATGTCGCGGAGGAGCATGCGGTACGACTCGACGATCCCCACCCGCCCCGCCGTCGACTCGGCCTGCTGTTCCGGGGATCGGTACTCGGGCACCGAGAGGAGCACGGGCAGCGCGAACAGGCCGAACCAGATCGCCGAGACGAGCACCGTGACCCGGATCGGCAGACCGTCGCTGTCGGGCACGCCGAAGAGGGCTGTTCCCCCGATCGGTTCGATGAACCCGAAGTAGACGATGAGCAGCAGCACGATGCCGCCCACGTAGCCCATGCCCCAGCCGAAGCCCGAGACCTTGCCCACGGTCTTCGGCGTCGAGACCTGGGTGATCATGGCGTTGTAGTTCACGGTCGCGAACTCGTAGAAGATGGTGCCCGCAGCCAGGAGGAACAGGCCGAGCCAGAGGTACCCCGGGTCGGGCGCCACGAAGAACATGGCCGCCGACAGCAGCACCACCACGTAGGTGTTGACGGCGAGCCAGAGCTTGCGGCGCCCGCGCCGGTCCGAGCGCTGGCCGGTCACGGGGGCGAGCAGCGCCACGAGAACGCCCGCGATGGTCATCGCGATGCCGAGTTGCGCGAGACCGCCGTCTCGCCGCCGAACGCGTCACTCGTCAGGTACACCGTGAACACGAAGGTGGTGATGACGGCGTGAAGGATGCGGAGCCCCAGTCCCACAGGCCCCACGCGAGCACGTGCGAACCCTTCGGCCGGACGCCCGCGCTCCCGGCGGCCACCGCCGCCACAGCGCTCGTGTTCGCGAGGGGCGGAGGGGTGAAGTCGCTCTTCGCGGAGCCGTCGGTCATGCAGCCACAGTAACCCCAGGCGGTGAACAAACGGTGGCGCTCGCAGAGCCGATGTCGGAGGGCCGGGCTAAGCTGAGCAAAACTCAGTCAGTCTCTCTGGAGGTGGTCGTCGTGGTGGCGCTCGTGGTGTCGAGTCTCGTGGTGCGGGTGGTGTCGCCACCGCCGGGGCGAAAGGGGTTCGCTCTCGAGTTCACGGGCGAGTTCGCGGGCTGGGCGCCGGGTGCGCGCTCGGCGGCGGTCACGATCGCCGTCGCTGCGCGCGACGGGTCGTGGCAGGGGGTGGGCCTCGGTGTCGTCGGCCCGGCGAGCGGAGGTCGCTTCCGCGTCGAGACCGGTCCGATCGCGGCCCCGGGGGAGTTCACCTTCCGGGTGCAGGTGGGTGCGGATGCACTCTACCGCGGCGCCGTCGAGGTGGAGCCGGTGGCCGAGGGGTGCGGCGTCGCGCTGGCACCCGACCAGGTGGTGCAGGGCGCGACGCTGTGGCTCGACCCCTCGACCGGGGCGGAGGCGCCCTCGCTGGCGTCGAGTTTCTGGTGCTCCGACGACGACGGGGACATCGGCGGCTTCGATGTCACCCTCTACTGCAACGGTCGTCCGCTCGTGCGGTCGGCCGAGCGGCGCAGCGCGGGCACGCCCGTCGAGCTGGCGGTCGTGGACTGCATCGAGGGCCCCGACCGTGCGCACACCTTCCGTCTCGTCGAGGTACGCCTGCCGAACGTGTGGGCCTTCACCCCGGGTTCCCACCTCGCCACGACGACGAACGCACCGAAGATCATCGATCTGAGCGCGCGACCCGGGGTCTATGCCGTCCGTGTCTTCCGGGGCCGCACGGTCGTCCGGCGGATGCTGTTCGAGATCGGGTGGAGCGGCAGGCTGCGCGAGTCCGGCCCGGTGGAACGGCGTGCCGACGGTACGCCGGTGATGCTGGTGGGCGGGGCCGGGTTCGGGGCGGGGCCGGGCATCCGGGAGTCGTTCGAGGGTCTGTACGCGCCATGGGCAGGGAGCCCGACCTCGGCTCGCACCGTACTCGACGCAGCGCAGCGCTGGGCGCTGAACCGTGTGGCGCTCGATCTGTCGCGGGTGCTCAGCGGCTCCGGCGCTCATGTCGATGCCTCCGGTGGTCGGCTGCACGAACTGCTCGCTCGCATCGAGGAGCTCGAGGACGACGTTCCGCCGAGGTTCCTGGTCCCGGTGGGGCAGGAGCGTCTGCCCTTCGCCCGGTTGCGTTCGATCGTGATCTACCTCATCGAGACGCAACGGTGGGCCGGCTGAAAAACTTGAGTCAGATTAACTCAAGTTTTGCTGTGAAAACTTGACGTGAGGCGTGCTTCCTGGGAAACTTGAAGTCATCGGGCTCAACTCTATGAGCCCGGCCACGACTTCCACGAACACCGTTTCAACGAATCAGGCAACACGACAAAAGGAGAACAGCCGACATGGCTCGTGCAGTAGGCATCGACCTCGGAACCACCAACTCGGTGGTCGCCGTGCTCGAAGGTGGAGAGCCCACCGTCATCGCGAACGCGGAGGGTTTCCGCACCACACCGTCCGTGGTCGCATTCACGAAGGACGGAGAGGTTCTCGTCGGTGAGACCGCCAAGCGGCAGGCCGTCACCAACGTCGACCGCACCATTTCCAGCGTCAAGCGCCACATCGGCACCGACTGGAAGGCCGACATCGACGGCAAGAAGTACACCCCGCAGGAGATCTCGGCGCGCATCCTCGCCAAACTGAAGCGCGACGCGGAGTCCTACCTCGGCGACACCGTGACGGATGCCGTCATCACCGTTCCGGCGTACTTCAACGACTCCGAGCGTCAGGCCACCAAGGAGGCCGGCGAGATCGCGGGCCTCAACGTGCTGCGCATCATCAACGAGCCCACCGCGGCCGCGCTCGCCTACGGCCTCGACAAGGGCAAGGAGGACGAGCTCATCCTGGTCTTCGACCTCGGTGGCGGAACCTTCGACGTGTCCCTGCTCGAGGTGGGCAAGGACGACGACTTCAGCACCATCCAGGTGCGTGCCACCGCCGGTGACAACCGGCTGGGTGGTGACGACTGGGACCAGCGGGTCGTCGAGTACCTCATCAAGCAGTTCAAGGACACCACGGGCGTCGACGTGTCGAAGGACAAGATCGCGCTGCAGCGGCTCAAGGAGGCGGCCGAGCAGGCCAAGAAGGAGCTCAGCTCCGGCATGTCGGCCAGCATCACGCTGCCCTACCTGTCGCTCACCGAGAACGGCCCGGCCAACCTCGACGTCACGCTCACCCGCGCGAAGTTCGAGGAGCTGACCAGCGACCTGCTGGCCCGCACGGAGAAGCCGTTCAAGGACGTCATCGCCGAGGCCGGTGTCTCGGTCAACGACATCTCGCACGTCGTGCTCGTGGGTGGTTCCACCCGCATGCCCGCCGTCGTCGAGCTGGTGAAGAAGCTCACCGGGGGCAAGGAGCCCAACAAGGGCGTCAACCCGGATGAGGTCGTCGCCGTCGGCGCGGCCCTCCAGGCCGGCGTGCTGAAGGGTGAGCGCAAGGACGTGCTGCTCATCGACGTCACCCCGCTGTCGCTCGGCATCGAGACCAAGGGCGGCATCATGACCAAGCTCATCGAGCGCAACACGGCCATCCCCACCAAGCGCAGCGAGACCTTCACCACGGCCGACGACAACCAGCCGTCGGTCGCCATCCAGGTGTTCCAGGGCGAGCGCGAGTTCACCCGCGACAACAAGAACCTGGGCACCTTCGAGCTCACCGGCATCGCGCCGGCGCCCCGCGGCATCCCGCAGGTCGAGGTGACCTTCGACATCGACGCGAACGGCATCGTGCACGTCTCGGCGAAGGACAAAGGCACCGGCAAGGAGCAGTCGATGACCATCACCGGCGGCTCGTCGCTGCCCAAGGAGGACATCGACCGCATGGTGCGCGAGGCCGAGGAGCACGCCGCCGAAGACAAGAAGCGCCGCGAGGCCGCCGAGGTGCGCAACCAGGCCGAGACGCTCGCGTACTCGACCGACAAGCTCATCAAGGACAACGCCGACAAGCTGCCGGACGACGTGAAGAACGACGTGCAGGCCGATGTCGACGCGCTGAAGTCGGCTCTGGCGGGCGAGGACGACGACGCGGTGAAGACCGCGTTCGACAAGCTCAACGAGAGCCAGCAGAAGCTCGGCCAGGCGATCTATGCTTCTGCACAGGCCGACGCCTCCGCCCCCGCGGGCGGCGAGGAGCCGACCGAGTCGTCGTCGAGCGATGACGACGTGGTCGACGCCGAGGTCGTCGAAGACGAAGACGAGCCCAAGAAGGACAACTGAATCCATGACTGACGACAAGAACGGTCGCCCCGGAGACTCCGAGGGCCCCGAGGAGCCGATCATCCGCGACAAGCGGCGCATCGACCCCGAGACCGGTCAGGTTCGTCAGCCTGCTGCGGAGTCGGGGGCGTCGGAGGACGACGCTCCCGACTCGGGCTTCATTCAGGCTGAGGGACCGGATGTGGAGACCTCGCTGACCGACGCCGACCTCGACTTCCTGTCGGGGCAGAGCACGTCCGACGAGCTCGCCGCCGAGCGGCTCGCCGACCTGCAGCGCGTCACGGCGGAGTACGCCAACTACCGCAAGCGCACCGAGGCCAACCGTGAGGTCGAGCGCGAGCGAGCGGTCGGGGAAGTGGTCAAAGTGCTCCTGCCGGTGCTCGACGACCTCGACCGGGCCGAGAAGCACGGCGACCTCACCGAGGGCGGCCCCTTCGCCGCCATCGCGACGAAGCTCCGTTCGGGTGTCGAGCGAGTGGGCCTGAAGCCGTTCGCGGCGGCGGGCGAGGAGTTCGATCCGCAAGTGCACGAGGCGATCTTCCAGCAGCCCAGCGCTGAGGTGCAGACGCCGACGATCGCTGACGTGGTCGAGTCCGGGTACTACCTCGGGTCCACGCTGCTACGCGCCGCGAAGGTCGTAGTGGCGGTGCCCAATGGCTAGCCAGGACTG
>BADC01000546.1 GCA_000333435.1 Corynebacterium-like bacterium B27
GTCCGCAGCCATGGCGAAACCATAGCGGTTCGGCGGCCTCACCGGCCACAGCAGTCCCACGGGCCCCAGCCATCCGCTCCCGCGGGTGTCTCGACAGGGTCAGCGGCGGAGCTTCGAGACCAGGTCGTCGGCCACCGACTTCACCGCGTGCGAGGTGGCGGCGGCGCGGCGACCCACGTTCTGGCCGAAGGTCGCGGCGGCCGACTTCACCGCGTCCGACGCGTTCTCCCAGAGCTCGTCGGCGGCCGAGTCGTCGAAGTCGGCGGAGAGGAACGGGATGATCCAGTCCTCCACATCCTCCAGCGGCGACACGTCGATCTTGTAGAAGCGGTGCTGCCCCTCCTCGCGCACCACCACGAGCCCGGCATCCCGCAGCACTTTGAGGTGCTTGGAGACGGTCGGCTGCGAGAGCTCGAGCTGGGCCACCAGCTCGGACACGCTGAACTCCCCTTCGCCGGCACCGGATGCGCTCGCGCTGTCGGCAGAGACGTAGCGTTCGAGCAACAACGACAGCAGCTGACGCCGGGTGGGGTCAGCGATCACTGAGAAGATGTCGGCCATGCGTCCAGGCTAGTGGTGCGCCCCCGCATCCGCGCCACCCCGGGTAGCATTGCAGCGTTCACAGGGGCGACTCGAGGGCACTCGGAAGGCACTCGAAAGCCCTCTCGCAGCGAGGATCAGGGATGAGCATCCGCAGCACCGCGATCGCCCGCAGCCCGCTGCACCAGAGCCGCACCTGGTTCGGCCGCGCTCGCTCCGCGCTCCGCGAGTTCTCCGAACGCTCGCCCTCGCGCTTCGCGATCCTCATCTTCGCCGCCCTGGTGCTCATCTTCACCGTGCTCTTCTCGCTGCCGATCTCGAGCGCCACCGGCCGCGCCACGGGGCTGGCCGACTCCCTCTTCACCGCCGTCTCGGTCATCTGCGTGACCGGGCTCGCCACGGTCGACATGGCCACCCACTGGTCGGTGTTCGGCCACGTCGTCATCTTCATCGGTGTGCAGATCGGCGCGCTCGGCGTGCTGACCCTGGCGAGCATCCTGGGTCTCGTGATCTCCCGGCGCCTCGGTCTGCGCGCCCGGCTCATCGCGGCCAGCGACACCAACCCGCTCCGGATGCACCACGGCCCGGTCGCCGAGGGGCAGGCGGTGCGGCTCGGCGAGATCGGTTCGCTGCTGGCCACGGTCGCCATCAGTGCCCTCGTGATCGAGGCGGCGCTGGCGATCCTCCTGCTGCCGCGGATGCTCATCGACGGCATCCCGTTCGGCGAAGCCGTGTGGTTCAGCTTCTACTACTCGGCGATGGCGTTCACCAACACCGGGTTCGTGCCGAATGCCGAGGGGCTCACCCCGTTCGCGAACGACTACTTCTTTCTCACGATCCTCATGATCGGGGTGTTCCTCGGCTCGATCGGCTTCCCGATCATCTACACCCTCTCCCGCAGCCTCAAGGGCTGGAAGCTGCGCCGCAAGCACCACAAGGCGAATCGGCCACCCCGCTGGTCGGTGCACGTGAAGCTGACCCTCGTCACGAGCGCGCTGCTCATCGTGTTCGGGGCCGCGCTCTACATCATCCTCGAGTTCGACAACCCGAAGACGTTCGGGTCGCTCGGTGCCGGAGACACCGTCTTCCAGAGCTTCTTCCTGTCGGTGATGACCCGTTCGGGCGGATTCTCGACCATCAACATCCCGGATCTCAACGGTTCGAGTCTGCTCGTGACCGACATGCTCATGTTCATCGGCGGCGGCTCCGCGTCGACCGCCGGCGGCATCAAGGTGACGACCCTGGCCGTGCTCTTCCTGGCTGCCTTCGCCGAAGCCCGCGGAAACCAGGAGATGGAGGCGTTCAGCCGGCGCATCCCCAGCGACGTCCTGCGCTTGGGGGTGTCGGTGGTGCTCTGGGGGGCGACGACGGTGGCGGTGGCGAGCATCCTCATCCTGCAGATCTCGAAGGCTCCGCTCGACTTCGTGCTCTTCGACGTCATCTCGGCGTTCGCCACCTCGGGTCTCACCACCGGGCTCACGGCGTCGCTGCCCGACCCCGGAGTGTTCATCATGGCCGCCACCATGTTCTTCGGGCGCGTTGGTACAGTGACTCTCGCCGCCGCCCTGGCCGCCAGCCAGCGGCAGCAGCTCTACAAGCGCCCGGAAGAGAGGCCCATCGTTGGTTGACCGCATCAAACACGACGCCCCGGTGCTCGTGATCGGCCTCGGGCGCTTCGGTGCCGCGACGGCCGGCGAACTCGACCGGCTGGGCCGCGAGGTGCTCGCGATCGACGAGGACGAGCGGCTCGTGCAGAAGTGGTCGGAGCGGGTGACGCACACCGTTCAGGCCGACGCGAAGAACGTGGAGGCGCTGCGGCAGATCGGGGCGTCGGAGTTCCAGATCGCCGTGGTCGCGGTCGGCTCGTCGATCGAGGCGTCCGTGCTCATCACCGCGAACCTCGTCGACCTCAAGGTGCCACAGATCTGGGCGAAGGCGATCTCGCGTTCGCACGGCAAGATCCTCGAGCGGATCGGGGCCAACCACGTGATCTATCCCGAGGCGGAGGCCGGCGAGCGCGTCGCGCACCTGGTATCCGGGCGGATGCTCGACTTCATCGAGTTCGACGACGACTTCGCCCTGGTGAAGATGTACCCGCCGAAGCCGATCCGCGGGCTCAACCTCACCGAGTCGGGGGTGCGCTCGAAGTACCACGTGACGGTGGTGGGCGTGAAGAGTCCCGGCAAGCCCTTCACCTACGCCACCGAGTCGACGGTGGTGTCGAACCACGACCTCATCATCGTGTCGGGGAAGTCGTCCGACATCGAGACCTTCGCGGCGCTCGGGAACTGATTCCCGGACGGCCGTCGCGCTGGTCGCGGCGGCGGTCGCCTCGTCTAGCCGGCGGCGAGTTCGCGGGCGCGGGCGAGGGCCGCATCCGTCGCCCGCGTGAACAGGCCCGGCAGGTCGGCGTCCTGCAGTACGGCGAGGGCGCGCTCGGTGGTGCCCTTGGGGCTCGTGACCTGGATGCGCAGCGCGGTCGGCGTCTTGCCCGATGCCACGAGGAGTTCGGCTGCGCCGGCGAAGGTCCCGTTCACCAGCTCGGCCGCCTGCTCGGCGGTGAATCCTTTTTCCACAGCCGCCTGGGTCAGCGCTTCTATCAACAGAAACACGTAGGCGGGCCCGGAGCCCGAGATGGTGCTGAGAGCATCGAGTTGTGATTCCGGAACCTCGACCACCGTCCCCACCGTCTCGAACAGCGTGCGCACGAGCGCGAGATCGGCCGCGCTCGACCGGGTGCCGGCCGAGAGGCCCGTGACCGCGCGGCCCACCACCGCGGGTGTGTTCGGCATGGAGCGCAGCACCGCGACGTTCTCGGGCAGATGAGCCTCGTAGGTGGCCACCGTGACGCCGGCGGCGACGCTCACGACGATGGCGCCCGGCTCGAGCGACGACGCGATCTCGTCGAGCAAGTCGGGAACCATGGCGGGCTTCACGGCCACGATCACGATCGCAGCGCCGGCCACGGCGTGGCGGTTGGCGTCGGGGTCGTCGGCGGTGGCGAACGCGGTGACGCCCGGGGTGTCGGCGAACTCCGCCGCGCGCTCGGCGGACCGGTTGGTGACCCGGATGCCGCCCGCCACCTCGACGGTCGGCGCGAGCAGCCCGCTGAGCACGGCACGGCCCATCGAGCCGGCGCCGAGTAGGGCGATCGAGGGGAGCTGGGTGGTTTCGGCAGCAGTCACGGGTCCATCCTAGGATTGGCCGCAGCAGCAGAGCGGGCAGCCCAAGCGGGCAAGCCGAGTCGGCAGCATCGGATGAAACGGGAGACGACGTGAGCACATCGGGCGGCAGCAAGGCGATCTTCGCGGCGTTGGGCGCCAACCTCGGGATTGCGCTCACGAAGTTCATCGCCTTCTTCTTCTCGGGCTCCTCCTCGATGCTCGCGGAGGGCGTGCACTCGGTGGCCGATTCGGGCAACCAGCTGCTCCTGCTGCTCGGGGGGCGCCAGGCGAAGAAGAAGGCCGACAAGGAGCATCCGTTCGGCTACGGCCGCGAGCGCTACGTGTACGCCTTCGTGGTCTCGATCATCCTGTTCTCGGTCGGCGGGGTGTTCTCCATCTACGAGGGCATCGAGAAGCTGCGCGAACCGCATCCGCTCGAGAACGCGTGGCTGCCCATCGTGGTGCTGGTGATCGCGATGGGGCTCGAAGGCTTCTCGTTGCGCACCGCGGTGCGGGAGAGCAACCCCTCGCGCGGCAAGCAGAGCTGGGTGCAGTTCGTGCGGCGGGCCAAGGCGCCCGAGCTGCCCGTGGTGCTGCTCGAAGACACCGCGGCGCTGCTCGGCCTCGCGTTCGCGTTCCTCGGCGTGGTGCTCACGGTGATCACGGGCGACGGGGTGTGGGACGGCATCGGCACGCTCTTCATCGGGGCGCTGCTGGTGGCGGTCGCCGTGGTGCTCGGCATGGAGACGAAGAGCCTGCTCGTGGGCGAAGGGGCGAGTGAGGCCGACACCGCCTCGATCGTCCGGGCGATCGAGGGGACGCCGAGCGTCGACCGGGTCATCCACATGAAGACGCTCTACCTCGGGCCCGACGAGCTGCTGGTGGCCGCCAAGATCGCTCTGCCGCCGGAGAGCGAGCTGCGCGACGTGGCCGACACCATCAACGTGGTGGAGGAGAACATCCGCACCGCGGTGCCGATCGCCCGCGTCATCTACATCGAGCCCGACGTCTACGTTCCGCCGGTCGCGCTCGAGACGACGACCGAGGCGATCGTCATCAAGAGCGCGGACTAGGCGCTAACGTCAGCGCGCGCCGCGCGCCCCGCCCCAGCGGCCGTCGCGGAAGAAGGTGGTGAGCAGCTCGCCGCAGGCGTCGGCCTCGATGCCCGCCACGACTTCCACGCTGTGGTTCAGCCGCCGGTCGCGCAGCACGTCGTAGACCGAGCCCGCCGCTCCCGCCTTGTCGTCCCAGGCGCCGAACACCACGCGGGGGATGCGTGCGGCGAGGATCGCCCCGGCGCACATGATGCACGGCTCGAGGGTCACGACGAGGGTCGCGTCGGTGAGGTGCCAGTCGTCGAGCTTCCAGGCCGCCTGGCGGATGGCGACGACTTCGGCGTGCGCCGTCGGATCCTGGCGCAGTTCGCGCTCGTTGCGCCCGACTCCGATGATCGCGCCCGAACCGTCGACCACGACCGCGCCCACCGGCACGTCATCCGTCTCGAGCGCCGCGCGGGCCTCATCGAGCGCCTGTCCCATCCAGGCGGCGAGAACGCCTGTTGCCGGAAGTGGGGTGAGTGACGAACCAGCCACAGCGCATCCTCTCGTCGACAGCGACAGGTTATATCGTCCTGCGGCAGGGGCGGTCGCGTCCAGTAGATTGGCCGTATGCGAGTACACGTTGCCGATCACCCGCTCATCACCCACAAGCTGACGGTTCTGCGTGACGTGAACACGCCGTCGCCCACGTTCCGCTCGCTCGCCGAAGAACTGGTGACCCTGCTCGCCTACGAGGCGACGCGGAACGTGCGGGTGGAGCCCGTCACCATCCAGACCCCGGTGGCCGAGACGACGGGGGTGACCATCGGGTCGCCCCGCCCGCTCGTCGTGCCGATCCTGCGCGCCGGTCTCGGCATGCTCGAAGGCATGGTGAAGCTCGTGCCGAGCGCCGAGGTCGGGTTTCTCGGCATGGTGCGCAACGAAGAGACCCTCGAACCCACCACCTACGCCGAGCGGTTGCCCGACGACCTCTCCGACCGCCAGTGCTTCGTGCTCGACCCGATGCTCGCCACCGGTGGCTCGCTGAGTGCCGCGATCGAGTTCCTCTTCAAGCGCGGGGCGCAGGACGTCACGGCCATCTGCCTGCTCGGAGCACCCGAGGGCGTCGCGGCCATCGAGAAGGCCACCGAAGGGCGGGACGTCACCCTCGTGCTCGGCGCCCTCGACGAGCGCCTCAACGAGAAGGGCTACATCGTGCCCGGCCTCGGCGACGCGGGAGACCGCCTCTACGGCACGGTCTAGCCGGCACGGTCTAGCCGGCTGCCCCGGCGACGCTCGCTTCGTCGGTGGCGTCCGCGTCTCGTCGGTGGCGGCGCACCAGGTCGACCAAGCCGATCGCGAGTGCGACCAGGATGAGGCCCAGCGTCACGAAGAAGGCGTTTCGGAAGCCGTCGTGGTACACCGCGAGGTTGTCCGGGTTGCCGGGCCCTTCGCGGTAGAGCGTCGAGAAGAAGATCGACGACGCGGCCGCCACTCCCACCGCCGTGCCCACGCGCTGCCCGACCTGCGCCATCGAGCCCGCGACGCCGCCCTCGGTCACCGGGATCTCGGCGAGGGTCAATGTCTGGTTCGGCGAGATGACGAGCCCGCCACCGGCCCCCGCCACCGCCATGGCCGCGGCCATCAGCCAGATCGACCAGTCCGCCGGCGGCAGCACGGCGGCCAGCAGCACCAGCACGAACCCGCAGAACGCGATCACGAGCCCCAGCACCACGAGCGACCGCCCGTACCGGCCCACGAGCCGGCCGCCGATCAGCGATGCGACGGCAGACGTGAGTGCGAACGAGATGCTCACCATTCCCGCGAACACCGGCGCGAACCCCAGGCCCTCCTGCAGGAACAACGTGGTCAGGAGGAAGATCGCCGGGATGGCCGCGAAGTACGCCGTCGCGAGCAGCAGTCCGTTGCGGTACGAGCCGAGCGCGAAGAGCGAGAAGTGGATGGCGGGCGACTTCCCCGCCGCCTCGTATCGGCGCTCCCACATGATGAAGAGGATGACCGCGGCCGCGCATCCGGCAAGCCACAGCCAGCGCCACGGGCTGTCGTCGGGGCCTCCCGTGGTGAGCACGAACGGCAGCATGAAACTGAAGACGGCGACCCCGAGCAGCAGGATGCCGATGAGGTCGAGGTTTCGCGCGCCCTCCTGACGGGGTTGCGTGCGAGGCAGCAGCCAGAGCGCGAAGACGAGCGCGATGACGCCGAGCGGGACGTTCATCCAGAACAGCAGACGCCAGCCGTCGGCGTCGCCGCCCACGGCGATCAGGAGGCCCCCGAGCGTCGGGCCGAAGGCGGTCGCCACGCCGATGGTCGCGCCGAACAGCCCGAACGCCCGGCCGCGCTCCTCGCCCTGGAAGAGCTGCTGCACGAGCCCGAGCACCTGCGGCATCTGCACGCCGGCGGCCACCCCCTGCAGGATGCGGGCGATCAGCAGCACCTGGATGTTCGGCGCCAGCGCGCACAGGGCACTCGCCACCGTGAACGCGCTGAGGCCCACCACGAACATGACCTTGCGGGAGTAGAGGTCGCCGAGCCGGCCCGAGGGCACGAGTGCCAGCCCGAAGGCGAGGGCGTAGCCGGCGACGATGATCTGCAGTTCGGTGGAGCCGGCCCCGAGCGACTTCTCGATCGAGGGCAGTCCGACGTTCACCTTCGACAGATCGAGGATGGTGAGCGCCGCCACGCCGACGCAGACAGCGAATGCCTGCCATCGCGCGCGACCCGTCACTGCGGGCGATGAAGAAGGCGTTGCCATGCTCCCAACCTAGACCGCGAGCAAGGATCTGGCGCAGCGAGCAAAGAATCTGCGCTTGACAAGGGCTGCGCGCATCAGGTTAGCTTCTGTCTATGACTGACAACGTGCACACCCAGACCTCCTTTGAGGCCCGCGGGGATGCCGGCATGATGATGGCCGGCGGCGTCGTCATGTGTTGTCGAATGTGTCGCTAACGAGACGATCTCGTCGAGCGCTTCCTCCCGTCTCAGCTTCATCTCGCTGAGTTCACGGTGATGGCGCTCCGCATCAGGAAGCATCCGATGCCCACCCGGACTCTCATCGCAGTCCGCAGCTGACATTCACCGGCCCGTTCCGTGAGGGCCATCGCCCGTAGCCGGGCCACCGCCGCTAGGACAACACTCATGTCGATCGCTCACCTCGATTCCCGCCCCGCCACCGTCACGCCGATCAGCCGCGTCGAAGACGCCGCTCCGGCCGCTCCCCGCATCCGCGCCGTGCCCGAGGGCACCGAAGCCCGGGGCTTCGTGCTCTACGTCGGCATCGACGAAGACAAGGCCGCCGCCGACGGCACCGACCTCGGCCGCATCGTCGAGGCGCTGAAGGCCCTCGCCGCGCAGCTCGCGCCCTCCTCGGAGACCTATGCGGCCGTCGCTCTCGCGCCCCGCGGCGCCGGCGGCCGCGACGTCGACGTGGTGCGTCTCGCACTGCAGGACCCGACAGCGCTCGCGAAGCACCGTCACGTTCCCGACGAGCAGGACCGCGCCCGCGACGGCGTCGTCGTCGACCTCAGCCGCAAGCGCGTGCTCCTCGACAACGCCACCGCGAACCTCACCTACAAGGAGTTCGAGCTGCTGCAGTACCTGGTGCTGCGCGAGGGCCGCACCATCGAGCGCGCCGAGCTCATCAGCGCCCTCTGGAGCGCGGGCGACGACGAGGTGCCGAACGAGCGCACCATCGACGTGCACGTGCGACGCCTGCGCTCGAAGCTCGGCGACTACGAAGACATCGTGCGCACCGTGCGCGGTGTCGGCTACCGCTTCGACCGCCACGCCGACGTCTCCGTGCGCCACACCTCTACCCCCAGCCCCGACCTCTTCTGAGTCGAGGCGGCACGCGGCTGCCCCTAGCGCGCCGCAGCCTCGGTGCGGGCCCAGCTCAGCTCAGGCCGAGCAGCTTGCCGTTCTTGGAGAGCTCGGGGTCGGTGCACGACGCCAGATCGAAGCAGCACGGCCGCCGCATGCCCTTGCCGAGCTTGGACATGCTCACCTCGATCCGGCGGTTCCGCGTCTCGGGATTCTTCGTGGCATCGACCCAGCGCACCCACTCCCAGCGGGCCATCGGCGTGATGTCCGCCCAGGTGTCCTCTGCCGCGGGCGCCTCGGCGAGCGCGGAGCTGAAGGCGGACGGCACCTGAGGCTCCGGCCAGTCCTCCCGTCGAACGAGCTCGACGGTCACGACCTCCTCCGCCCTGATCGCAGTGAGCGGCCCGGCCGACGATCCCCCCGCCGATCCGGCCGGCGACCCGGCCGACGGCCCGGTGGCGGCCGGATCGAGTGCGAGCCAGTGCCCGCGCATCCCGTCGGGCTCCAGCACGGTCTCGACCGGATGACCGTTCACGAGCCCCACCACCGCGACCTGTCCGCGCGACGGCAGCGCTGCGCTCGCCTCGGGTGGCAGCCTCAGGATGCGCCGGTCGCCGACCACGCACACGGCCGCCTCGAAGCGGATCGGTTCGCGCCCTGGCGCCTGCTCGGCCATGCACCCATGGTAGAGCGCGTGCAGTGCGATCCGTACGACATCGCGCCCGCCGATCACCCCCGTTCGAGGTACACAGCAAACTCTCAGAAAAATAACGTTTTGATAACTAGCGCTCCGTTACCAGACCGTTATATATTCATAGAGCGTTAGTTGTTTGCTGTGGCAACTACCGCGGAATGTGATTGCAGGACACTCTTGGTGCAAGGGAGAGGGCCCGTCGTTAGCCTCTACGACGGGCCCTCAATCATTTAACGCGAGGAGTCCTGAACAGCTCCTCGCGAACCACCGCCGCCACATCGCGTGGCTCCCGGCCCAGCAATGCGCCCAGGTCGTCACTCTCCGCCGCGAGCACCCCGCGGGCCGCGAGCGCGTGCAGCACACCGAGTGCGCCCACGTCCTCGGGCGACACCTCACGCAACTCGACGGCGCGACCCAGTTCCGCCCCGATCTCGCGCGCGAGCTCGGGGTACGTCCAGCCACGGCCGCGCAGTTCCCACATCCGCTTGGACGCAGGCGGTGCGACGACGACGCGAGCCGCCGCCTCCGCCAGATCGCGAACGGATGCGGTGGCCAGCACCCCCGCGCCCGCCGCCGACAGAATCGCGCCACTGCGTGCATCCGCGACCGCACGCTGCACGAACGGTTCCGTGTAGAAGCCGTTCCGCAGCACGATCGACGACGGCTCCGTGCCGGCAGGCGCACCGAACTCGGCCTCGAGCAGCGCCTCGGTGCCGGCATGACCGGGGTCGTGCGCTGCTCCGAAGGCGCTCGTGTAGACGACAAGGCCGACTCCCGCGGCACGCGCGGCGGCCAGGACGGCCTGGTGCTGCGGCAGTCGCACGGCAGGGTCGAGCGCCGGGCTCGAGACGAACACGAGCCGGTCGATCCCGCGGAACGCCGCCTCGAGCGATGCGGCGTCGTCGTAGTCGCCGATCCGCGCATCGATCCCCCGCGCGCCGAGACGGGCGCGAGCATCCGCCCCGCGCACGAGCGCGTGCAGCCTGCCTACCGGCACCGTCGACGCGAGCAGGTCGAGCACGGCTCCGCCCAACCGGCCGGATGCGCCGGTGACGAGGATCGACGGATCGGTGGGCAGCACATCCGGATTCGACATCGCGCACCAGCGTATCGGAGTGCCACCGCCGCTACAGTGGCGGCATGAGCTCCGAGACGCTGTTCGTCGGCACCATCATCACGGTCGACGAGAGCCGGCCCCGCGCCGAGGCGCTGCTCGTCCGCGACGGACGGATCGCGGCCGTCGGCGACGCCTCCGAGCTCCGCGGCCGGGCAGCGGCGGATGCGCAGCTCGTCGACCTGGGCGACGCCGCCCTTCTCCCCGGCTTCGTCGAGGCGCACGGGCACCCGAGCGACGCGGCGATCGTACTGAGCCGTGTCATGGTCGACATCCGCCCGGTCGTGCTCGCCACCGCCGCCGAGGTGATGCAGGCGCTCCACGACGGCATCGCCGCGCGCCCTGACGGCGTCGTCTTCAACGGCTGGGACGGCCTCCTCCAGACGGGACTCGCCGACCCGACCATCCAGCAGCTCGACGAGCGCGCGGGGTCGACGCCGGTCGTCATCCTGCACAACTCCGGGCACGTCGCCTACTTCAACACCGCGGCCGCCCGGCGCGCCGGCATCACCCGCGACACCCCCGACCCGGTGGGTGCGCACTGGGAGAAGGATGCCGCGGGCGAGCTCACCGGCAAGGGCTTCGAGGTCGGCGCGGTGCTGGCCCTGCTCGGCGGCACGCTGGCGGCCGCGGAGCACGAGCTGCCCGATCTGCTCGGCGGGTACCTCGCGTCGCTGAACGCCGTCGGCATCACCACGGTGAGCGACATGAGCTGGGATGCACGGAAGCGGCCCGCCCTCGACGCGGCCCGCGCAGCCGGCGGACTGACCGCGCGGCTGCGGCTCTACGAGATGTCGGGGCCGGGGGTCACCGCATCCGTCCCCCTGAGGAACGGCGACGAGCTGGTGCGCCAGGTGGGCGTGAAGACCTGGGCCGACGGGTCGCCGTGGGTGGGGAACATCCTCATCTCCTTCCCCTACCTCGACACTGCGGGCACCCGTTCGATCGGCGTCGAGCCGGGGTCGCACGGCTCGGCCAACTACACCCGCGAGCAGCTCGACGAGGTCGTCGAACGCTACTTCCCCGACGGCTGGCAGCTCGCCTGCCATGTGCACGGCGACCGCGCGGTCGACCGCGTGCTCGACTGCTGGGAGGCGTTGCTCGAGCGGCATCCGCGCACCGACCACCGGTTGCGCATGGAGCACGTCGGGGCCATGTCGCCGGCGCAGTTCGAGCGGGCGGCGGCGCTCGGGGCGACCGTGAGCATCCTCATCGACCACGTGTACTACTGGGGCGACGTGCTCGTCGACGAGCTGTTCGGCCCCGAGCACGGCGGCCCGTGGGCGAACGCGCGAGCGGCTCTCGACGCGGGGCTGCGGGTCTCCTTCCACAACGACGGCACGGTCACGCCCGCCGAGCCGTTGCGCAACCTGGCGGTGGGGATGACGCGCACCACCCGCTCCGGGCGCCGTCTCCCCGGCGCCGGCGGCGTCACCCTCGACGAGGCCATCCGCGCCGAGACCCTCGACGCCGCCTGGCAGCTGTTCTCGGAGCACGAGGTCGGCAGCCTCGAGGTGGGCAAACTGGCCGACCTCGTCGTGCTCTCGGCCGACCCGTACACGGTGGCACCGGATGCCCTGCCCGAGCTGCGCGTGCTCGCCACCTATCTGGCGGGCGAGCGGGTGTACGTGGCGTAGCAGGCGGCGCGTGGCACAATGAACTTCCACGATTCACCGTCTCGAATGTCTGGAGCAGGCATGCCACCGGAGGTCTCCCCCGTCGCCGCTTGGGAGTCGCTGTTCCGCGCCCAGGTGACGGTGATGCGGCAGCTGGCGGCGGAGTTCCCCACCGACATCGTGTCGCTGAACGAGTACGACGTGATGTTCAACCTGTTCATCCAGCCGCGCAAGATGCTGCGCATCCGCGATCTCGGCGAGAAGGTGCTGCTCACGCAGCCGAGCATCAGCCGTCTGGTCGACCGCCTGGTGGCGCGGGGCATCGTGGAGAAGAAGGACGACCCGAACGACGGCCGTGGCACGCTGGTGGCGTTGACCCCGCACGGTGTGCAGGTCTACCGGCAGGCGGCGGTCATCCACGCCGAGTCGATCACGGCGCACATGACCGGGCACCTCTCGCCCGAGGAGCTCGACGAGCTCGCCCGCCTCTGCGACAAGCTGCGCGAGGGCGTCGCCGCGAAGTAACCCTTACGGCGCGGGCGCCGGCGGTGGCGGCTTCGGCGGGCGGAAGGCCTGGAGGTTCGCCAGGGCGACGCCCCCCAGCACGATGACGCCGCCGACCACCTGCGCCAGCGTGAACGGCTGGCCGAGCAGCAGGGTCAGCACGGCAGTGAACACGGTGATGAGGTTGAGGAACACTCCGGCCCGGGCGGGCGGGATGACGCCGAGGGCGCGGTTCCAGAGCAGGTACGACAGCACCGAGGGAAACACCACGATGAAGGCGAGCGCGCCCCACACGCTCGGCGAGCCGGGCAGCGCCGGACCACCGGTGGCGAGCGAGACCGGCGTGAGCACGACGACCGCGATCACGGCCTGCACCGCCGTCGCGGTGATGGGCGGGATGCGGGGTGCTCTGCGGCCGAGGATCGTGTAGGCGGTCCACGCCACGATCGCGCCGACCATGAAGACGTCGCCGAGACCGAAGCCGCCGTCGAAGAAGCCCGCGAACGAGCCGCGGGTCAGCACGATCAGCACACCGACGAGGGCCAGCAGGATGCCGACGACACCGCTCACCCCGAGCCGCTCGCGGAGGAAGAGCACGGCCGCGACGCTGATGAGTGCGGGGTTGAAGGCGTTGATGAGCGAGGCGTTGAAGGCGTCGGTGTACTGCAGCGCGGTGTAGAGGAGCAGCGTGTAGGCGATGACGCCGGTCGCGCTCAAGGCCACGAGCCAGGGCCACGCGCGCACGACGTCGCGCCAGCCGCGGCGCTCGATCAGCTGTGCGAGCACGAGCAGCGGCACCGCGGCGAAGGCCCAGCGCAGCAGCACGAGACTGAGCGGGTCGAGCGCGGCCACCGCGGCAGCGCCCACGACGTAGTTGCCCGCCCAGAACAGCGTCGCCGCGAGCAGCGAGAGCGTGGCCACCACCACGGGTCGCCGGCTCACTCGTCGCTCCGCCCGCTCGCCACCCGCCCCACGATACCGAGTGCGCACTCCGGGGCGGGTGTCGGGGGTCCGGTGTTGAATGGGGGCATGAGCGAGGGCACGAGCATCGTCTGGTTCCGCGACGACCTGCGGGTGCGCGACAACCCGGCCCTCACGGCCGCCGTGCGGCGCGGCGACCCCATCGTGTGCCTGTTCGTGCTCGACGACGAGAGCGCCGGCATCCGGCCCATCGGCGCGGCCTCGCGCTGGTTCCTGCACGGGAGCCTGGCCGCACTGGCCGCCGAGCTCGACGAGCTCGGGTTGCGGCTGACGCTGCGGCGCGGCCCGGCCGAGCGCGTGGTCGGCGCGGTCGTCGAGGAAGTCGGTGCCACCGCCGTGTTCTGGAACCGCCGCTACGGCGAAGCCGAGCGCACCCTCGATGCGGCGCTGAAGTCGTCGCTCCGCGACGCCGGTCTCACGGTCGAGAGCTTCCAGGCGAGCGTGCTGTTCGAGCCCTGGACCGTTCTCACCGGGCAGGGCGGGTACTACAAGGTGTTCACTCCGTTCTGGCGGTCCGTGACCTCGGGGCCGCCGCCGCGGCATCCGCTGCCCGCACCGACCGCTACCGCCGCCGGTGCCGAGCTGCACCACCGCCGTGTCGACTCCGACGACCTCGCCGACTGGGCGCTGCTCCCCACCCGCCCCGATTGGGCGAGCGGCCTCCGCGAGCGCTGGCAGCCGGGCTCGGCGGGCGCCCACGAGCGGCTTCGCTCCTTCCTTCGGAGCGCCATCGGCGACTATGTCGACGAGCAGGACTTCCCCGCCGAAGACGCCACCTCGGGGCTCTCGCCGCACCTCCGCTTCGGCGACATCAGCCCGTTCGAGGTGTGGCACGCGGTGGAGCAGCACCGGGCGCGCGTTCCGGGTGACGCGAAGGGCGCATCCGCTTTCCTCCGCCAGCTGGTCTGGCGCGAGTTCGCGTACCACCTGCTCTATCACCTCCCGACCATCACGAGCGAGAACATGCGGCCCGAGTTCGACCGGTTCCCCTGGGCCGAGCCGAGCAGCGACGAGCTCGAGCCCTGGCAACAGGGCCGAACGGGCATCCCGCTCGTCGATGCGGGCATGCGTGAGCTCTGGCAGACCGGGGTCATGCACAACCGGGTGCGCATGGTGGTGGCGTCGTTCCTGGTGAAGAACCTGCGGGTCGACTGGCGGGTGGGCGAGGCCTGGTTCTGGGACACCCTGGTCGACGCCGACCCCGCGTCGAACGCCCTCAACTGGCAGTGGGTGGCCGGGTCGGGCCCGGATGCGGCACCCTACTTCCGCGTCTTCAACCCCGAGTTGCAGGCGTCGAAGTTCGACCGGCACGGTTCGTACATCCAGCGCTACGTACCGGAAGCGGGAACGGATGCGTACCCCGAGCCCATGGTCGACCTCGCCGAGTCGAGACGGGCGGCCCTCGACGCCTACGCCACGATCCGCTGACGCGGGTTCGCCGGGCGACGCACCGGCGCGGTGCACAATAGGTGGATGACCAGACGTGGCCTGTTCCTCTTCGCCGCGCTCGGAATCGCGTGGGGCATCCCCTACCTCTTCATCAAGGTCGCGGTCGGTGAACTCGACCCGGCGATGGTGGTGCTCGCACGGGCGGGGCTCGCCGCGATCCTGCTGCTGCCGCTCGCCTTCTTCCGCCGCGAGGTCGGCACGGTGCTGCGGCGGTGGAAGCCGCTGCTGGCCTACACGGTGGCCGAGATCATCCTGCCGTGGTACTTCCTGAGCTCGGCCGAGCAGCGCATTCCGAGCTCGACGGCGGGGTTGCTACTCGCCACCGTGCCGTTGGCGGGGGTCGCGGTGGCGTTCGTACTGGGCCGCCCCGAGAAGCTGTCGCTTCTCAACTGGCTGGGCCTCGTGGCCGGCATGGCGGGCGTGGCCGTGCTCGTGGGCTTCGATCTCGCGGGTTCCGACCTCATCGGGGTGGCCGAGATGGCGGTCGTGGTGGTCGGGTACGCGGTCGGCCCAGCGATCCTCGCGCGCT
>BADC01000545.1 GCA_000333435.1 Corynebacterium-like bacterium B27
GCTGGTCAACCCGGTGAACGACGAGACGGCGGAGACCGCCGCCAGCATCTCCGCGCTCGCCCAGGGCTCCTTCATCACCGTCACCGGTGAGCTCAAGCACGACGAGCGCGTGAAGCTCGGCGGCATCGAGGTGAAGGTCGCGACACTCGTCGTCGAGACGGCCGCCATCCCCGAGACGCCGATCGCGGCCGACTCCGGCATCGACAAGCGCATGGACTGGCGCTTCCTCGACCTGCGCCGCCCCGAGCAGAACCTCATCTTCCGGGTGCAGACCACCCTCGAGCACGCCTGGCGCACCTACTGGGTCGAGCACGACTTCATCGAGATCCACACGCCGAAGCTCATGGCGTCGGCGAGCGAATCCCGCGCCGAGCTGTTCGAGGTGGAGTACTTCGACACCAAGGCCTATCTCTCGCAGAGCCCGCAGTTCTTCAAGCAGATGGCGCAGCCGGCCGGGTTCGGCAAGGTGTTCGAGGTAGGGCCCGCGTTCCGCGCCGACCCGTCGTTCACGAGCCGGCACGCCACCGAGTTCACCTCGGTCGACGCCGAGATCTCCTGGATCTCCTCGCACGAAGACGTCATGCAGCTGCACGAGGAGCTCATGGTGGCCGGCTTCACCGCGGTGAAGGAGAAGCACGGCGAAGAGATCAAGGAGCTGTTCGGCGTCGACATCGAGGTGCCGACGACGCCGTTCCCGCGCATCCCGCTCGCCGAGGCGAAGCGCATCGTCGCCGAGCGCGGCTACGTCGTGCCGCGCGAGGACGACGACATGGACCCGGAGGGCGAACGCCAGATCGCGGCCTACGTCAAGGAGACCTACGGCCACGACTTCGTCTTCCTCACCGACTACGCGTCGAGCATCCGGCCGTTCTACCACATGCGGAACGCGGCCGACGAGACCATCACCAACAGCTACGACCTCGTCTACAACGGCGTCGAGATCTCGACCGGCGCACAGCGCGAACACCGCGTGGAGGTGCTCATCGAGCAGGCACGCGAGAAGGGGCTCGACCCCGAAGAGCTCGGGTTCTACCTCGATTTCTTCCGCTACGGTGTGCCGCCGCACGGCGGATTCGGCATGGGACTCTCCCGCGTGCTCATGCTGATGCTGCACCAGTCGAACCTGCGTGAGGTGGTCTACCTCTTCCGCGGCCCCACCCGCCTGCTGCCGTAGCGTCTACCGGTCGCACTCGAGCAGGTCGAGCGTCAGTTCGCGAACGTCGGGGCGGGCCGGCGGCCGAGCGGATGGCGTGAACCCCAGCCCGGCGTAGATGCGCTCGGCCGGCTCGTTGCCGGCGATCACCGCGAGTTCCGCCCGTGCCGCGCCGAGCTCACGCGCTTTCGCCACCGCGTGCGCGGCGAGGTCCCGGCCCAGGCCACGACCCCTCTGCGCCGGCGAGACGAGCACCCGCGAGATCCGCACGGTGGCGCGCGCATCCGGGGCGTCGACGAACGCGAGTTCGACGTGGCCGAGCGGCTCATCCGGGTCGGCTGCGCCTACGAGCGTCCAGTCGCTCCAGCGCGGCGTCGCGGCGAGCGAGGCGAGTTGCTCGAGCGTGAGCGGCCAGGTGAGCCGGTCTCCGGTGAACAGGTAGAGCGCATCCGCATCGGGAACCCAGTCGAGGATCGCCCGATAGTCGTCTGCCACACTTCGCCGCAGGGCGAGCGGGGCCGCCGACACGTCGAGGTCCGTCGCTCAGACCTCGATGTCGACCGAGGCGCGCTGCGCGACGAGGGCGCGGATCTGCGGCACGACCTCGAGGTGGGCCGGATGCGTCTGGTACGCGTCGAGGTCGGCGAGAGTGGCGAAGTCGGCGACGAGCACGGCATCCCAGTTCGCGTCGAAGTACGCCATGTTCGGCCCCACGTCGAGGGCGGAGATGGAGGGCACGACCCCGACAAGACCCGAGAGCAGGCGGGCGATCTCGGCGGCGTCGGCCGCCTTCTGCTCGGGTTCGGTCGCGGCGAGCTTCCATGCGACGACGTGACGGATCATGCGGCTGCCTCCAGAAGGGCGGTTCGGAGACGGGCCGGTTCGACCCGCCAGATGGTGTGCACGCGGCCGTCGATCATGACGACCGGGATCTCCTCGGCGAACTCGTCCAGGAGGGCGGGGTTGTCGAGGATCGACAGCTCCGTCACCTCGACGGCCGGCGTGGGCACGGCGGCGTCGGCAGCCAGGTCATCGAGCACCTCGCGGATGACACCGCGGGCATCGTCGCAGAGATGACATCCCGGCTTGCCGATGAGGGTGAGGGAGACGGGCACGCTCCCAGCCTAGCGACCGCTCAGAGCACGAAGTCGGGCTTCACCGTCCAGGCCGTCGACTCCTCCAGGGCGCTCAGCACCATCAGAGCACTGAGCTTGGCGTGATCGTCGCTCACCGTCGAGTAGACGTCGATCGCGAGGGGCGGGGGCTCGCCGAACTTCGGGATCTCGATCTCGACGCTCGCCCCGGTCGGGAGCAGGACCTGCGGCCGAACCGTTCCGGCGCCGGACACCGGGCGGTCGAGCGCGAGCGCGACGATCGCGAGCGCGTCGAGCTTGGTCACCGCATCGCGAACGATGAGGGTCGCGCAGTACAGCTGCTCCGAAGCCACATCAGTCATTCAACGCCAAGCCGGCGGGCACAGCAAAAAGCGCCAGACCGAAGTCCGGCGCTCTGCTCGCGTAGCGGCGAGACGAAAGCCTGGCGCTACTTCTTGTTGCGACGCTGGTGGCGGGTCTTGCGAAGCAGCTTGCGGTGCTTCTTCTTCGCCATGCGCTTGCGACGCTTCTTGATTACGGAACCCACACGAACCTCACACGTAGACAGGGATGGCCGCGCCAAAACCGGCGGCCGGCCGAAAGGGCCTCGGAGAAGTGTACCAGCTACTCTCAGGCCGAATCGGCGACGTGGGTCGCCCCCGCGTGAGCCACGGCCGACTCGGGCACGCGGAAGGAGCGGC
>BADC01000544.1 GCA_000333435.1 Corynebacterium-like bacterium B27
CGTAGCCTGGTGCGCATGGCACAGCTGAAGGATGCCCAGGCCGGCGCCGAGAACGAGGCACGCTGCCAGATCGTGCGCGCGCTCGACATCGTGGGCGAGAAGTGGTCGCTCCTCATCGTGCGCGACGCCCTGCGCGGGCGCACGCGGTTCTCGGAGTTCAAGGAGTCGCTCGGCGCGCCCAGCGACATCCTCGCCGCCCGACTGACCAAGCTCGTCGACGCCGGGGTGCTCGAGAAGCGCGCCTACCGCGAGCCCGGCTCGCGCGAGCGCTCGAGCTACCACCTCACCGAGAGCGGGCAGGGGCTGGCGCTCGTCATCGGCGCCTTGGCGCAGTGGGGTGACACCTACCATCCGTACTCGGGCGGGCAGAGTGCCCGGGTGGTCGACGCGGCCCGGCGGGAACCGGTGTCGGTCACGTTCCTCGACGGCGCAGGTCACCCGCTCACCCCGTCCGACGTCGCCTTCGTGCCCGGCCCGGCCGCTCGCGTGCCGTGGTGACCGGGTGTGCGGTCGGGGGTCAGACGGGGTCGTTGCGGTGCAGAGCGCGGCGCATCCGCTCGACCACGTTCGCGGCGGGCGGCTCGTTGTAGACACCGGCGAGCTCCTGGCCCGAGAGGCCGCCGATGGCCGCCATCACGTCGTCGGTGAGCCGGCGCCGGGCGCGCGCCGATGACGCCTCGCCGTACGCGGCCGAGTCGATGGGTGCACCGAATCGCACGGTGACGGGCCGGATGCGCGGCACCCGTGCATCCACCGGCAACAGATCCTGGGTGCCCGCCAGGCCCACGGGCACGATCGGGCACCGCGTGGTGAGGCCGAGCCAGGCCACCCCGGTGCGGCCGCGGTAGAGCCGGCCGTCCCGCGAGCGCGTACCCTCCGGGTAGATGGCGAACGCGCCATCCGCCTCGAGCACCTCCCGGCCACGCTCGAGCGAGTCCTGCGCCGCCGTGTTGCTCTCGCGGTCGACCGGGATCGCGCCGATCGACTCGAAGAACGCGCGCGAGACCGCGCCCTTGGCGCCCGTGCCCGTGAAGTACTCGGCCTTGGCCAGGAACCGTACGTCGCGCGGGGCGACGATCGTGATGACCACGCTGTCGATGAAGCTCAGGTGGTTGCTCGCGAACAACACCGGCCCGGTGCGCGGCACGTTCTCGCGGCCGCTCACCGTGGGCCGGTAGACCACCCGCGAGATGGGGCGGGCGACCGCGCGGGCGACCGATTTGAACATCCACCGATCCTCACACGCGATGTATTCCGTTCCGGTTATGGAGCCGGTCGTTGCGCACACATGGATCTACCAGGCATCGTGGAGATAGTTGTAGCTTCAACTCCCTTGCTCGCCGCCATCGAAATGAGAGCCGTGACTCCCCGTTCCGATCCCCCGCGCCCCTCGAACGCATCCTCCTCCGTTCCGCCGAAGGCGCGAGAACAGGCCAAGAAGCTGACCGTGAAGCAGGAACGCGATGCCCGGCGGGCGGCCAAGGTCGCCGAGATGGTCGCTCAGCAGAAGCGGCAGCGCCGCAACCGGATGATCGGCTGGATCACCGGTGGAGTGGCCGCCGCGGCGGCGGTGGCGCTTCTCGTCACCTTCGTGGTCACGAGCTCCGCCCCGAAGGCCGACCCGGCGACGATCGCCATCGAGGGGCTCGAGACCTACCCCGGGCTCACCGCCAATCACGTGACCGGCACGGTCGACTACCCGCAGACCCCGCCGGCCGGCGGCGACCACAACGGCGTCTGGCTGAACTGCGGCGTCTACTCCGAGCCGGTGCCCAACGAGAATGCGGTGCACGACCTCGAGCACGGCGCGATCTGGGTCACCTACGACCCGGCGCAGGTCGATGCCGCCGGGGTCGAGACCCTGCGATCGCACCTCCCCGACACCTACGCGGTGCTCTCGCCCTTCGACGGGTTGAGCGCACCGGTGGTCGCCTCGGCGTGGGGCAACCAGGTGTTCCTCGACGGGGTCGACGACCCGCGGCTCGAGCAGTTCGTGACGAAGTTCTGGAAGTCGGCCGACGCCCCCGAGCCGGGCGCGCCGTGCACCGGCGGCGTGGACGGCCCCGGCAAGGTCGCGTGACCGACGGCGGAGCGGTCGGTGGCCCCGGCGCGGACGGCGGTTCCGGGCCGGTAGCCGCTGCGGCCCCGCACCGCCCGCGCGGGCGGGTCGTCGTCGCGGCCGTGGTCGCCGCCGTGCTCCTCGGAGTGGTCGCGTTCGCGGCCGGTTGGCTGGCCGCCCCGCGCACCGCCACCCCGTCCGACACCAGCGTCGAGGCCGGCTTCGCGCGCGACATGCAGCAGCACCATGATCAGGCCGTGCAGATGGCCATGATCGTGCGTGAGCAGACCGACGACCCCGAGATCCGGCAGCTGGCATACGACATCGCCACCTCGCAGGCACAGCAATCCGGCCAGATGTACGCCTGGCTCAACGCGTGGAACCTGCCCCAGGCGTCGTCCGAGCCGGCGATGACCTGGATGCTGCAACCCACCCTCTCGGGTGCGGGTTCCGGCGAGCACGACCACGGTGGCGCATCCGCCGGTTCGATCGACGGCGGCGACATGAAGCCGGGCGATCCGATGCCCGGCATGGCGTCGGCCCAAGACATCGAGCGGCTCTCGCAGCTGACCGGGGTCGAGGCCGAACGGCTGTTCCTGCAGCTCATGATCGCGCACCATCAGGGCGGGGTCCAGATGGCGGAGGCGGCCATCGCGCGCACCACCAATCCGCTCGTGGTGGCCCTGGCGAAATCGATCACCTTCGCCCAGACCGGCGAGATCGACTACATGCGCGGGCTGCTCGCCGATCGCGGCGGGGCCTAGCACCGGGCATCCGCGCCGCACCAGAATCGGCGCGTGCACGCGAAAGCGGGCCCGCCACCCTCGGGATCGGTGGCGGGCCCGCGCTCTCACGAGAGCGTGACTACTCCTTGAAGGCGTCCTTCACGTTCTCGCCGGCCTTCTTCACGTCGGCCTTGGCCTGGTCGGCCTTGCCCTCGGCCACGAGCTTGTCGTTGTCGGTGAGGTTGCCGACGGCCTCCTTCGCCTTGCCGGCGAGGTCCTCGGCCGCGTTCTTGATCTTGTCTGCTGCGCTCATGACGAGCTCCTTTCTGTTGGGGTGTTCGTGTTTTTTCGGGGAGACATCCGCAGGGCGGATGCCGGTCTGGGGGTTCGCCTCACTGCAGGCGGGTGGTGGAGGTGAGGCGGGCCCGGAAGCCGCCGCCGATCTGGATGAAGGCGGGCAGCTCCCGCCCCAGCAGCGCGTCGAGGGAGTGCAGAGCACCCTCCACCAGTGCTGCCGCGTCGTTCGGGGCGAAGCCGCGCCGGCAGGTCACCGAGATCTTCAGCACGGGGGTGCGCTTCACCCGGTAGAGCGAGACATGGGAGGCGACGAACTCGGGGCGCGCACTCAGCACGTCCTGGAGCGCCTGTTCGGCCACGCCCGACTCGACGACGGTGGTGCCGTGGGCGGAGGCGACCTCGGTCACCGCGATGCGGATGTGTCCGCGGCCGTGCCGGGTCGCGAAGGCGATGAGCACGACCACAGCCAGAACGAGCAGCACGAGCACCGCCGGCATGAGCCAGCTCACGCCGGTGTCGCCGAGCGGAGTCTGCTGCAGCCATCCGCTCACCCAGTTGCTGGTCGGGTCGATGGCGTTCTGCCAGGCGTCGCGCACCGGTTGCACCAGCACAGCGGCAGCCGCGGCCACGCCGATGACGAGGAGCAGCAGGCCGAGCACGAAGACGAGGGTGCGGTTGGCCGCGCGATTGGAGCTGTTCATGCGCCGATCCTTCCGTTCGGGGCGACGCGCACCCGGCCCCGGAGTGCCGGGGTGAGCGCCCAGTCGGCCAGCCGTTCGTCGACGGTCTGCTGCACCGCGCTGCGGTCGACGGGGATGCCCGAGGTGGGCACGAGACTCACCACGGCGGAGCGGTGCGAAACGGCGACCGAGGTGTTGTCGGGATCGACGTCGGCCGCCAGTGCCGCGTGCCTGGCCAAGGCCGAGGCGACCACCTCGTTGTCGACCACCACGGCCGCGCGGTCGGAGGCGAGCACATGACGGGCTCGCCGGCCCGGGCTGATCGCGAGCACGATCAGCACCAGACCGAGCAGCGCCACGAGGATACCCGCGGTCGCCACGATCCACGTGGGTGCGTCGACGAGGTGGAGGGTGGAGCCGAACATGTCTGCCGGTGCCGCCAGCAGCGCCGGGGCGCCCAGGAGCGCGAGCACGATCTCGGTGCCGATCCAGGCGAACACGATCACGAGCAGCACGGCCAGCGTGATCGCGAGGCCGGAGCGGGACGCATGGGTCTCGCGGCGCACGATCCGGCGGTAGAGCCGAGCGGAGCCGGGCGTCGGCGTGATGCCGTCCGCCGCCGACGCTGCGGTGCTCGGCGCCGACGCAGAGGTTGTGGTACTCATCGAACCCTCTCCTCCTTCTGGATGTCAGCGGCCTTCAGCCGTACGACGACCCGGGAGATCGCCGAGCCGGTGAGCCCGGTGACGCGATCACGGATGACGTCGTGCGCGCGGGCTGCGCGCCCGAGCACGGTGCCGCCGGCCCGCTCGACCGCGCCGGGGTCGGTGCGGATGCGGTCGAGCGACGGCACGCGGATGGGTGTGCTCACGGTGAGCACGAGCATCCCGTTCTCGTCGGCCAGGTCGACCCCGATGGCCGACGCCGGCACGCCGAAGGTGTCGGCGGTGACGGCGGCGACCACGCGGTTCAGCGCCTTCGCGCTGATTCGGGTGCGGCCCCGCTCGGAACGGATGCTGGGGCCGGCCGCGACAGAACTCATCGCGGCGGCGGTCATGATGAGACGCGCTTTCCGCGAATCACGTCGGTGAGCGCCGCGAGGCTGAGCTTGCCCTCGATGATGCGGCCGACGAGCGCTCCGATCGCGATGGCGATCGCGACGAAGAAGAACGCCCAGAAGCCGAGCACGATCCAGGTCAGTGCGAGCACGGCGCCGATCAGCATGCCCGTGCGGGTGGCCGAGGCGGTCACTGGACTCGAGCCTCAGCCGGCTCGGCGTCGTCGGAGGGCAGGTGCACGTCGTTGACGGTCACGTTCACCTCGGTGACTTCCAGGCCCACGATCGACTCGACGGCGCGGATGATGTTCGACCGCACGCCGTCGGCCACGTCCTGCAGGGCCAGCGGGTACTCGGCCACGATCGTGACGTCGACGGCGACCTGCGTCTCGCCGACCTCCACGCTGATGCCCTGGGACTGGTCGGTGCCGGCCACGGCCTCACGGATGGCACCGAACGCGCGAGCTGCGCCGCCGCCGAGTGCGTAGACCCCGCGCGCCTCACGGGCGGCGATGCCGGCCACCTTCGCGACGACGCCGTCGTTGATGACGGTCTTGCCGAGCGTGGTCTGCACGTTGGTGGGGGTCGAGGCGGCGGTGGCCGTCGCGGTGCTGGGGGTGGTGGTGTTCGCCATGGTTTCTCTCCTCGATCGGGGCCCCTGGGTTCGGGGCTTGATTGTGCTTCGTTGTCTATAGGACGTAGCCACGGGGTGATTCGTCACACTCGTCCCAAAAGTTTTTTTCTGGAGCATTCTTCGGCGTGGTGTTGGATGGGGACATGACCGAGGAGCGGAGCGGGCGCGATCTGAGCGACGCCGCCGACCGCATCCTCGCCGGGCGCGCCGCCGACGGCGACGTGCGTGCGTTCGAAGTGCTGGTGCGCCGGTACGGCCGGCTGATGCGCGCGTACGCCTACCGCATCCTGGGTTCGACGAGCGATGTCGACGATGTCGTGCAAGAGGCCTTCATCACGGCTTGGCGGAAGCTGCCGGAGCTCGCCGACCTCGATGTGGTGAAGAGCTGGCTGATGCGGATCGTGTCCAATCGTGCGCTCGACCAGATCCGGCGGCGTCGGGAGACCGCTGACATCACCGACCACGACCAGCCTGCCCCGGAGGAACAATCACCCCTCGCTCAGGCCGAAGCGATGTCGCTCGACCACGCGCTGAAAGCGGCGCTCGCCGCGCTGCCGGACGATCAACGGCGCTGCTGGGTGCTGCGGGAGATCGGCGAGACAGCTACCTCGAGATCGCGCAGGAGCTCGACCTGCCCTCGAGCACCGTGCGTGGGCTGATCGCCCGGGCACGTAAGAACCTGATCCGTGAGATGGAGGCATGGCGATGAGCATCCCCCACGACCCCCCACCCACGTCCTGGGAACCCGAAGACCTCGACGGCCACACGATCGAGGAGCTCTCCGCCTACCTCGACAGCGGCCGTAGCCCGGCCGATCCGAGCATCGATTCGTCGCCCGGTTGCCAGCTGGCGCTGGCGTCGCTGCAGCGGCTGCGCCGGCTCGCCGGCTCCTTACTGGAGACGCAGGCCACGAGCGAGCCCGAGCCGGAGGAGAGCTGGGTGGCCGGCATCGTTCGCAACATCAGCCGCGAAGCCCGGGCCGGACGCACCATCCCGATCGCGCACCCCGACGCGGCGGCCGACCTCGGGATCACCGAGGGGTCGGTTCGCGGCCTCATCCGGGCCGCGGGCGACACGATCGACGGGCTCATCATCGGGCGCTGCCGCCTCGAGGGCGACGTCACCACCCCGGGCACGCCGATCACCGTCACGGTCGACGCCACTGTCGGCTGGGGTGCGAGCATCCCGGAGACGACGGCGCGGCTGCGGGCGGCGATCGCCGATTCCCTGGCACGACACACCGATCTCGACGTCGCGGCGATCGACATCACCGTCACGGATGTGCACACCGAGCGGGCGGAGGACGAACGATGATCGCCGAAGATCTGCCGCGGGAACTCCGCGAGGCGCTGTCGGCCCTGCCCGGGGTGGTCGCGGTGTACCCGGCTCGGCCGGCGCTGCGGACGGTCGTCGACGCCGCGGTCGGTGGGGTCGCCGGCCTCGTCGGCGGGCTGCGCGAGGCGGCTCTCCCGGGCCTCGGCGCCACCCGGCCGCCGGTGGGGACAGCCGGGCCCGCCGCTGCGGCACCGCCTGCGGAGAGTGCCCTGGGCACTCCTGCGGCAGCGGCTGCGGTCGCTGCGGGCGATGAGCCCGTGGTGGTGACGGAGCGGGATGGCCGCGTGCACGTCGCGGCGACCCTCGGCATCACGGATTCGGTTCCGGCGGCGGCCAGCGCACGCGCCGCCTACGACGTCGTCGCCGCCCACCTCGCCGCCGCCGGCCTCGCGATCGGCGACATCCGCATCCTCATCGCGAACATCGACCCCGCCTGAGCGCCCCCCCTGCGCCAGGGCGCCCCCGTGGGAGCAGCCGAGGAGGGAGCTACAGCAGAGGGCCGCCGGAAGAGAGGCCGCTGGAAGAGCGTGCCGTCGGGAGAGCCTGCCGTCGGACGATGTGGCCGGGGAGCCCGCCAGCCGGGTTGCCCCGCCGGCCGGCGCGAACGGGGCTGACCGGCACGCAGCGCCACCGGCCAAGAGGGTGGCGCCGGCCAGGAGGGGGTGCCGGCGGAACAGTGGCGCCCGCGGTGCGGCGGAGCAGAACGGCGTCGCCGTCCAGAGGAGTGGCGCGGACCAAGAGTGTGGCACCGACCAGCACGGTGGCGCCCGCCGAAAGGGCCGCACGCCTGGTCACGCCCGCCAGGACGGTGGCGCCCGCCGAAAGGGCCGCACGCCTGGTCACGCCCGCCAGGACGGTGGCGCCCGCCGGGAGGGCCGCACGCCTGAGCGCGCTCGCCAGGGCGGTGGTAACCGGCGGGAGGCCGGGCGGCTGGGTCGCCGTGAGTCGCGGCGGGGCGTCGGGTCAGGGGCCGTACGGGTCGTCGGGTGGGAAGTCGTCGAAGGGCGGGTAGTCGTCGGGGGGCGGCGCCTCGTCGTCGTGGAAGGGGGCGTCGACGCCGTCGAAGGAGGGGACCGTGGAACGCGAACCGGACGCGCCGCCGGCCCGCCGGCCCGAAGACGACGACGCGGCGCCCCCGGTGCGCGAGCCGAACGAACCGGCCGTCGCGCCGCCGGACGCTCGGGACGATGACGACCCGGCACCTGCTTCGCCGTCGGGCGCAGCACCCGGGGTGTACTGCCCGGCCACGATCGTGGCGATCAGCCCCGGGCCGTAGGCCTCCCGCTTCCGCTCGCCGATGCCCGAGATGCCCTCGAGCTGCGCGACGCTCGTCGGCCGCAGCGCCGCGACCGTCGCGAGCGTCGCGTCGTGGAACACCACGTACGCAGGCACGCCCTGCTCCTTGGCCGTGGCGGCCCGCCACGCCCGCAGCTGCTCGAACAGCTCCGCGTCGTCGCTCGAGAGCTCGGCCTTCGCGGTCGACCCACGACTGCCCCGGGACCCGCTGCCCCCACTGCTGCCCCCGCTGCGACTCGACGCAACCCGCTCGGGCTCCCGCCGCAGCTGCACCGTCCGCTCCCCCGACAGCACCGAACCGCTCTCGGGAGTGATGACGAGCGTGCCGTACCCGTCGTCGTTCACCGCGAGCAACCCCTGTGCGAGCAGCTGCCGCACGACCCCGCGCCACTGCTGCTCACTGAGCTCGGTGCCGATGCCCCAGGTGGAGAGCTCGTCGTGCCGCCACTGCGCCACCCGGTCGGTGCGCTTGCCGCGCAGGATGTCGACGAGGTGCCCCGCCCCGAAGCGCTGGTTGCGCTCGCGGTCGAGGCGCACCACCGTCGAGAGCAGTTTCTGGGCTGCGATGGTGCCGTCCCACGCCTCGGGCGGGGTGATGCAGGTGTCGCAGTTGCCGCACGGCTCGCTCTTCTGCCCGAAGTAGCCCAGCAGGTTCACCCGGCGGCAACTGACCGTCTCGCAGAGGGCGAGCATCGCATCCAGATGCGCCGACAGACGCCGCCGATGCGCAAGATCACCCGGCGACTCGTCGATCATGCGCCGCTGCTGCACCACGTCGTTCAACCCGTAGGCCATCCACGCCGTCGACGGCAACCCGTCGCGCCCCGCGCGACCGGTCTCCTGGTAGTACCCCTCGACCGACTTCGGCAGGTCGATGTGGGCCACGAACCGCACGTCGGGCTTGTCGATCCCCATGCCGAACGCGATGGTGGCCACGATCACCACCCCCTCGTCGCGCAGGAACCGCGCCTGCGTGCGAGCCCTCACCCGGGCATCCAGCCCCGCGTGATACGGCATGGCGTCGACGCCGTTCTCGGCGAGGAACTGCGCGGTCTTCTCCACCGTGTTGCGGGAGAGCGCGTAGACGATGCCCGCCTCGCCCTCGTGCTCGGAGCGGATGAACGACAGCAGCTGCCGGCGCACCTCCCCCTTCGGGTCGATGCGGTACTGGATGTTCGGCCGGTCGAAGCTCGCCACGAAATGCCGCGCATCGCGGAGCGAGAGCCGCTCGGTGATCTCTTTGTGGGTGGCCTCGGTGGCGGTGGCGGTGAGCGCGATGCGCGGCACCGTCGGCCAGCGCTCGGCGAGCTCGGCCAGGGCCAGGTAGTCGGGCCGGAAGTCGTGCCCCCACTGCGACACGCAGTGTGCCTCGTCGATGGCGAACAGCGCGATCTCGCCGTTCTCGAGAAAACGCTTCGTGCTCTCGGCGGAGAGCCGCTCGGGTGCGACGTAGAGCAGGTCGAGCTCGCCGTCGAGGTAGGCGCGCTCCACCTGTGCCCGCTCGCCCGCGTCTTGGGTGGAGTTGAGGAAGGCCGCGCGCACGCCCACGGCTTTCATAGCCTCCACCTGATCGTGCATGAGCGCGATCAGCGGCGAGATGACCACACCGGTGCCCGAGCGCACCAGCGACGGCACCTGGTAGCACAGCGACTTGCCGGCGCCCGTCGGCATCAGCACGACGGCATCGCCGCCGCCGATGACGTGATCGATGACCTCCGCCTGGTCTCCGCGGAACGAGTCGTACCCGAAGACCCGGCTGAGGGTGTCGAGTGCGATGGAGGCGGATGTCTGGGTCACGTGACGAGCCTAGTTCGCGCCGCCGACATCCCGCCGTTCCCGACGGAATTGTGAGCACCCAGACCAGGGACGGCGAATGTGCAGGAGCGGATGCGCCCTCAGCGCTCCAGGGGCACTTCGAGCACGCTCGGCCCGGCCGGCGGCGAAGCCAGCGCCGAGTCGAGGTCGCCGCGACCGGTCACGCGACGGTGCTCCCAGCCGTACGCCGCGGCGAGCGCCGCCAGATCGGTCTGCTGCGGCGTGAACAGCACGCGATCGAACGCGGCCGGGCCGGCCGTCGCCGCCACTTCGAGGGAATCGAAGATCGTGCCACCGCCGTCGTTGCCGACGATGAGCTGGATGCGCGGCCGCACCTCCCCCGCACCGAGCAGCAGACCGCCCACATCGTGCAGCAGCGTGAGGTCGCCGAGCAGCACCCGGGTCGTGCCCGCACGCTCCCGCCCGGAGACGCCGGCACCCGACCGCGCGCCGTCGACCGCCGGCCGTACCGCGCTCTGGCTGGCCAGAGCGATGCCGATCGCCGTCGACACCGTGCCGTCGATGCCCGCGAGGCCCCGGTTGGCGTGCACGCGCATCCGCTTGCCCGGTGCCACCGCGTCGAGCTCGCGGATGAGCCGTGACGCCCCGAGCACCAGCCGATCGTGCGGCCAGCTGGCCCGCCACACCGCGAGCGCCAGCGCCCGTCGGGTGATCGGCGCCCGCAGCGCCGCGAGCTCGGCGCGCGCGAACGCGCGTTGCCCCTCGTAGTCGCCGGCGGCGCCCCGCTCCACCAGAGGCGCGGCCACGTCGTCGTCGGCGCCCGCCTGCTCGAGCAACTCGCGGCTCGCGAACACCCACTGGCCCGTCCAGGCGCGAGCTGCGCGGTCGGATCGATCTTCGGGGTCGGCGGTCACCGCATCCGCCACGACCGTGTCGGCACGCGGCAGCACCGGCTCGCCCGGCCCGCGCACCACCACGACGGTCACGTCGTCGCGCGCCAGCAGCGCCGGCACCTGGCGGCTGAGCGTCGGATGCCCGAACACCACCGCCCGCTCCACGCGACCGCCGAACTCCGGATGCCCGAGCAACTCCCGGTAGGCAGCGACGAGGTTCGGCCCGAACCGGGCGCCGCTCGAGACCTCGGCGATGAGCGGCCACCCCGCGTGCAGGGCGAACTCGTTGGCGGCCTCGCCCGCATCCGCCCCGGCGATGACGACGGTGCGCGGCCCCCGCTCGAGCTGCAGGGCAGCGGATGCGCGCGGCTCTGCGATGGCACCGGGCGCGGTCGCGGCCTTGCCCTGCGGCTGCGGCGCGTCGTCCGCCAGCGCGCCGGACAGCGGCTCGACGAACTGCAGGTTGAGGTGCACCGGGCCGGCCTGGAGTCCGGGAGACCCGATGCTGCCGCGCGGTGCGCCGACCGCGGCGGCGGCGGCGAACGCGGCCAGCTCCTGCTCATCCGGGATCGCGTCCGGCAGCGGGGCGGGAACGTCTCGTTCCGCCCGTACGAAGCGCCCGAACAGTCCGGGCTGCCACGTGGTCTGATTCGAGCCGGTGCCGCGGAGGGCGGCCGGGCGGTCGGCCGTCAGCACGATCATCGGCACGCCCGAGTGGGAGGCCTCGACGACGGCCGGCAGGAGGTTGGCGGCGGCGGTGCCCGAGGTGGTCACGACCAGCGCCGGCCGGCCGCTCTCGCGGGCGATGCCCAAGGCGGTGAACGCGGCGTCCCGCTCGTCGATGCGCACGTGCAGCATCATGCGGCCCTGCTGCTCGAGCTCGGCGAGCGCGAGCGCGAGCGCCTGCGATCTCGAACCCGGCGACAGCACGGCGTGCTCCACCCCGAGGTCGGCGAACGTTCGCACGAGGCGGGTGGCGAACGTCGCGGCCGCGCTGGCCGTCACGGTGCTGCCCTCACCGCTCGGATCTGCCGTTGTCCTGCTCGTCGTCGGTCTCGGCGAGGCGCTTCTCCAGTTCGCGGATGCGCTCGTCTTCGTTCGGGTCGCGGATGGGCCGCATCGTGCCGAGGAAGTCGGGGTCGTCGTCGGGACCGATCGCCCGCACCGGCGGCGAGGTGACGCGCCGGCCGCGGCCGATGAGCAGCCACAGGATTCCGCCGATGGGCGTGACGAGCAGGATGATGAAGAACCAGGCCACGCGGGGAAGAGCTCGCACCCGCGACTTCGGCAACATGAGACAGTCGACGAGCGCATACACCGTGAACGCCACCACGATGATGACGAGAGCAAGGAGCAGGCGAGCCATGGAGTAACTGTACCCCTGGGATCCGGGAGTGCACTGCGTGTTTCCCCACCGCATCCTGACCCGTTCCGCGGCGCGGATCCGCCCGCGGCGAACGCCTTGGCGGGAGGCGGTCAGGCTGCGCGCCGTAGACTCGAAGACGTGAATCCCGGACGCACCTGGCTCGTGTACACCCTCATCCGATTGGGGCTGTTCGCGGTCGTCCTGGTGGTGTTGCTGCTGCTGCAGATCACGCCGTGGCTGGCTGCCGTCATCGCGGCGCTGATCTCGTTGTGCATCTCGATCATCTTCCTCCGGAAGCCCCGCGACGAGGCGTCGCGAACACTGTACGAAGCGCGCGCCAATCGTGGGCGTTCGGCCGGCCGGCCCAGCGTCGCCAGCGAGGACGAGAGTGTCGAAGACGATGCCGTCGACCACGCCGGGCAGCGCCAGACGGGCGCCGACGACGAGCCGCGCCCCTGAAGGCTTTCCATCCACCCGTTCCCGTGACACAAGGAGAGATCATGCCCGCACACTTCGACGTCGTCGTGCTCGGAGCCGGCCCCGGTGGCTACGTCGCCGCCATCCGCGCAGCGCAGCTCGGCAAGTCGGTGGCGGTCGTCGAGCGGCAGTACTGGGGCGGTGTGTGCCTGAACGTGGGCTGCATCCCGTCGAAGGCGCTGCTGCGCAACGCCGAACTCGCCCACATCTTCACGCACCAGGCCGCGCAGTTCGGCATCTCGGGCGATGTGGCCTTCGACTTCGGCGCCGCGTTCGACCGCAGCCGCCAGGTCGCCGACGGCCGCGTCAAGGGCGTGCACTTCCTGATGAAGAAGAACAAGATCACCGAGTTCGACGGCCACGGCGTGTTCACGGATGCGCACACCATCGATGTCGAGCTGGCCGGCGGTCACCGGGAGACCATCACCTTCGACGACGCCATCATCGCCACCGGTTCGACCGTGCGCCTGCTCCCCGGCGTGCAGCTCTCGGACAACGTCGTGACGTACGAGACGCAGATCATGACCCGCGACCTGCCGCGCTCCATCGTGATCGTCGGCGCCGGGGCCATCGGCATGGAGTTCGGTTACGTGCTCAAGAACTACGGCGTCGATGTGACCATCATCGAGTTCCTCGATCGCGCGCTGCCCAATGAAGACGCGGATGTGTCGAAGGAGATCGCGAAGCAGTACAAGAAGCTCGGCATCGACATCCTCACCTCCACCAAGGTGGAGACGGTGGTCGACAACGGGTCGTCGGTGACGGTGACCTACACCGCCAAGGACGGCTCGCAGGGCTCGATCGAGGCCGACAAGGTGCTCATGTCGATCGGCTTCGCGCCGCGGGTGGAGGGCTACGGCCTGGAGAAGACCGGCGTCGCCCTCACCGAGCGCGGCGCCATCGCGATCGACGAGTTCATGCGCACCAACGTTCCGCACATCTACGCCATCGGGGATGTCACCGCGAAGCTCCAGCTCGCGCACGTCGCCGAGGCGCAGGGCGTGGTCGCGGCCGAGACCACCGCGGGCGCTGAGACGCAGGCGCTGGGCGACTACCGGATGATGCCGCGCGCCACCTTCTGCCAGCCGCAGGTCGCGTCGTTCGGACTGACCGAGCAGCAGGCGCGCGATGAGGGCCATGACATCAAGGTGGTGTCGTTCCCGTTCCAGGCGAACGGCAAGGCACACGGTCTCGGCGAGCCGGTGGGCTTCGTGAAGCTCGTGGCCGACTCGCAGTACGGCGAGTTGCTCGGTGCGCACATGATCGGACCGGATGTCTCTGAGCTGCTGCCCGAACTGACCCTCGCGCAGAAGTGGGACCTCACCGCCACCGAGCTCGCGCGCAACGTGCACACGCATCCGACGCTCTCGGAGGCGCTGCAGGAAGGGTTCCACGGGCTCACGGGCCACATGATCAACTTCTGAGGCGCGCCGCTAATAGCCGAACGCGAGCCCCAGCCCGATGCCGTAGAGCAGACCGGCGAAGCTCGTCAGCTGCAGTACGGTCACGAACTCGCGCGGCTTCTTGGCGGTGAGCATGATGATGACGGCGGGGCCCGTGAGCAGCAGCGTGAAGAACACCAGCGGCGCGAGCGGGAACAGCAGCGAGAAGAACCAGAGGATCGCATACGCGATCACGAGCCACACCACGTAGACGACGCGGGAGGCGGTGCGGCCGATCAGCACGGCCAAGGTGCGCTTCTTCACGAGCTTGTCCTGCTCGATGTCGCGGATGTTGTTGGCCATCAGCACCGCGCAGGCGATCGAGCCGGCGGCGATCCCCGCCAACCACGCCTCGTCGTTGATGTCGCCCGCCAGGATGAACGTGGTGCCGGCTGTGGCCACCAGCCCGAAGAACACGAAGACGAACACCTCGCCGAGGCCGTAGTAGCCGTACGGATGCTTGCCGCCGGTGTAGAACCAGCCCGCCGCGATGGCGGCCGCGCCGATGGCGAGCAGCCAGTAGTGCCCGGTGATGACGGTGATGGCGAGGCCCGCGACGGCGGCGAGGCCGAAGAACACGAGCGCCACGGCGAGCACGCGCTTGGCAGGCACGAGGCCGGAGCCGGTGAGTCGCGGTGGCCCGACCCGGAAGTCGTCGGTGCCGCGAACGCCGTCGGAATAGTCGTTGGCGTAGTTGACACCGATCTGCAGGAACACGGCGACGAGCAGACACAGCAGCACGAGAAGCTTGGAGATGTCGACCGTGTCGACCATCGCGGCGCCGGTGCCGAGAGCGACCGGTGCGATCGCGAGGGGAAGTGTGCGAAGTCGCGCACCCGCGATCCAGGCGCCGGCCGCCGATCGTGGGCCGGCCGGACGGGCGGCGGGCGTGCTGCTACGGACGGCGTTGACGCGCGCGGGATGACCCGAGGGGCGCTTCTTGGTTCTGGACATCGGGGCCGATTCTAGTCAGCGGGGCCTTGGAGCGACCTGGCGATCGCGACCCGGTCGGGTTTGCCGGACGACAGTCGTGGTAGCCGCTCGACCCGGTGCACCGCGACGGGTGCCGCGGCGCGCCCCGCGGCGTCGATGACGGCGCCGCGCACCTGGTCGAGCGCGTTCGCCGGCACCGCCGCATCGGTCACCACCACGCTCGACTGACCCCACCGCTCGTCGGTCTGGGCGACGACCACCGCCTGCTCGAACCCCGGCAGCGTCTGCACCACCCGCTCGACCCGGTCGAGCGACACCTTCACCCCGCCGGAGATGATGACGTTGTCGACCCGGCCCGTGACCCGCAGCAGACCGTCGACGATGCTGCCACTGTCGGCGGTGCGGTACCAGCGCACGCCCTCGTCGAAGCGGAAGGTGCGTGCGGTGAGCTCCTCGTCGCCGAGGTAGCCCTCGGCGAGGGTGGGGCCGGCGAGCTCGATCTCGCCATCGCTGATGCGGGCCACCGTCTGGCCGATCGGGCGGCCGTCGTAGACGCAGCCGCCGGCGGTCTCGCTGGCGCCGTAGGTGCGCACGACCCGCAGCCCGAGGTCGATGGCGCGCTCGTACAGCGCCGCCGGCAGCGCCTGGCCGCCGATGAGGATGCTGTCGAGCCGGGAGACGGAGCGGCGGATGCCCCGGTCGCGCTCGGCGACCGTCGCGAGCCGCGCGAGCTGGGCCGGTACGAGGGAGGTGAACCGGAGCGGCGCGTCGAGTTGGTCGGCGAGCGCGGCGAAGGTGTGCGCCGAGAAGCGGCCGGGCGGATGCACGACGGGCTCGGTTCCGGCGACGATCGAGCGCACCAGCACCTGTGCCCCCGCGACGTAGTGCGTCGGCAGCGCCAGCAGCCACTGCCCCGGCCCGCCGAGTTCGGACTCGACGGCCGCCGCTGAGGCGAGCAACGCGTCCGTGCTCAACGCGACGCGTTTGGGCGCTCCCGACGAGCCCGACGTCTCGACCACCAATGCGACAGCCTTCGGCACGTCGGTGGGCAACGTCGCACCCCCGTCCCCTTGCGGATCGCCGAGCGGGGCTTCCCCGCCGGACGACCGACGGTCGCTGCCCGCCTCACGCGGAAGGATCGCTGGACCGTCGTTGCTCAGGGCGCGGCGGAGCGCGGCGCTGAGCTCCGCCGCATCCGCCCCGTAGAGCACCTCGAGCACCCGTGTCACGACTCGACTCCTGATTCCCCGACAACCGACCCGCGGACGACAGCGGCTGCGACGGCGACCATCAGTAGTGGTAGGGGAAGGCGGACCAGTCCGGGGCGCGCTTCTCGAGGAAGGAGTCGCGACCCTCGACCGCTTCGTCGCTCGCATAGGCCAGGCGCGTCGCCTCACCGGCGAAGACCTGCTGCCCCACCAGCCCGTCGTCGACGGCGTTGAACGCGTACTTCAGCATGCGGATGGCCGTCGGCGACTTGCCCAGAATGACCCTGGCCCAGCGCAGCGCCTCACGCTCGAGCTCCTCGTGCGGCACGACCGCGTTCACCGCACCCATCTCGTACGCTCGCCGGGCGCTGTACTCCTCGGCCAGGAAGAAGATCTCCCGCGCCACCTTCTGCCCGACCTGACGCGCGAGGTAGGCACTGCCGTACCCGCCGTCGAACGATCCCACATCGGCATCGGTCTGCTTGAACCGGCCGTGCTCCTCGCTCGCGATGGTGAGGTCGCACACCACGTGCAACGAGTGCCCGCCACCCGCCGCCCAGCCGGGCACCACCGCGATCACGACCTTCGACATGAAGCGGATGAGCCGCTGCACCTCGAGGATGTGCAGGCGCCCGGCGCGCGCGGTGTCGATGCCCTTGGCCGTCTCTTCGGTGGAGTACTTGTAGCCGTCGCGCCCCCGGATGCGCTGGTCGCCGCCACTGCAGAACGCCCAACCACCGTCGCGGGGACTCGGACCGTTGCCGGTGAGCAGTACCACCCCCACCCGCGGGTTCTGCCGCGCGTCGTCGAGCGCCGCGTAGAGTTCGTCGACCGTCTTGGGGCGGAAGGCGTTGCGCACTTCCGGCCGATCGAAGGCGATGCGCGCCACTCGGCCCTCCCGGTCGAGGTGATAGGTGATGTCGGTGAAGCCCTCGGAGCCGGGCGCGACGACCCATTCGGCAGGGTCGAAGATGTCGGAGACGGTGGTGCGATCGGTCATGCTGCAAGGTTACGCGGTGCCACCGGGGCGGTTCGGGTGGGCTGGAAATTGTGGAGAACTCCGCTGAGGTCGAGACTTGTGGAGTGATGGATGATGCGGTGCCGCTTCCCGACCTCGACGATGTGCTCGAGCGGATGCACGTGGTGGCGATCCCGCTGCACACCCGCTTCCGCGGGCAAACCCTCCGTGAGTTGGCGGTGATCGAAGGCCCGGAGGGCTGGACGGAGTTCTCCGCCTTCCCCGAGTACGACGACGCCGAGGCCGCCACCTGGCTCCGCGGCGCGATCGACTTCGGCTGGGCGGCTCTGCCCACCGCTCACCGCACCGAGATCGTGGTGAATGCGACCCTGCCCGCGGTCCCCGCGGACGAGGTGGGCCGCGTGCTGAGCCACTACGACGGCTGCCGCACCGTCAAGGTCAAGGTCGCCGAACGCGGCCAGACCCTCGACGACGACGTGGCCCGCGTGCGCACGGCGCGAGAAGTGCTCGGGCCGGAGGGACGCATCCGGATCGATGCGAACGCCGCCTGGAACGTCGACGAGGCCGAGCACGCCATCCACCGCCTCGCCGAGTTCGACCTCGAGTACGTGGAGCAGCCGTGCGCGACGGTGCCGGAGCTCGCCGAGATCCGCGAGCGGGTGGCCTACCTCGGCATCCCGATCGCCGCCGACGAGAGCGTGCGGAAGGCGAGCGACCCGCTGGCGGTGGCGCGCGCGGGCGCCGCGGACCTCCTGGTGGTGAAGGCGCAACCGCTCGGCGGCGTGACGCGGGCGCTCGGCATCGTGCGCGAAGCCGGCCTGCCCGCCGTGGTGTCGTCGGCGCTCGAGAGCTCCGTCGGCATCGCGATGGGCGCGCACCTCGCCGCCGCGCTGCCCACCCTCGAGTACGACTGCGGGCTCGCCACGGTCGACCTCTTCACGGGCGACGTCGTGCCCGCCGCCGAAAGCCTCGTGCCGCACGGCGGCCTGATCCCCGTGAGGCGCCCGGATGTCGACCCGTCGCTCCTCGCCCTGCACCGTGCGTCGCCCGCACGCGACCTCTGGTGGCGCGAACGGGTCACCCGCTGCTGGTCCCTCCTCGCCGCCGAGCAGCGCCCGTAACCACCCCGCCGGGCGGCGGCATCCGCCCTCGGGCGCGCGGCCTACAGGCCCGAGTAGGAGTGCAGGCCCTTGAAGAAGATGTTCACCACACCGAAGTTGAACAGCACGGCCGAGAAGCCGACGATGGCGAGCCACGCTGAGCGGGAGCCGCGCCAGCCGCGGGTGGCCCGGGCGTGGATGTAGCCGGCGTAGATGACCCAGATGATGAAGGTCCACACCTCTTTGGTGTCCCAGCCCCAGTAGCGCCCCCAGGCCCGCTCGGCCCAGATGGCGCCCGCGATCAGCGTGAAGGTCCAGAGCACGAAGCCCACGATGTTGACCCGGTAGGCCAGGCGCTCGAGGGTGTCGGAGTCGGGCAGGGTCTGCAGGAAGCGCAGCCGCAGCGCCGTCGCGATGCGCGACACCGAGTCGCCCTTCGTCTGCAGCAGCTGGATGATTGACAGCGCACCGCCGAGGGCGAAGAACGCGGTGCCGAGGATGGCGACCAGCACGTGGATGACGAGCCACGCCGACTGCAGCGCCGGCGGCAGCGGCGAGACGCTCACGTAGTAGTTGACCGTCGAGATGCCGAGCAGCACCAGCACGAGACCGGTGACGAAGGTGCCGAGGAAGCGGAGGTCTTCGCGGATGAGCAGCACCAGGAACACCGCCACGATGAGGAGCGTCCCGGTGATGGAGAACTCGTACATGTTGGCCCACGGCACCCGCGACGCCGCGATGCCACGGAGGATGACCCCGCCGAGCTGGATGACCCACGCCAGGATGGTGAACGAGACGCCGAGGCGCAACGCCATCGACCGCTTGCCCGCCGCATCGACCCCGGCGAGCGAGACGAGACTCGACCCGCCCGCGGCCCCCGACTCCGAACCGGACCCCGAGCGCGCCGAAGAAGCTGCCGACCCGGCAGCTGCCGCCTCGAGCATCCCCACGCGCCCCGACTCCGCTCCCACCGCCGCCGGCACCGCAGCGACATCGCCCTCCGCCGCCTCGGTCGCCTTGCGCACCGTCGACGACCGCCGGGCCAGGTCGAGCGCGAACGCCACGAAGGCCAGCGCATACACGGCCATGGCCGAGTAGATGAGGATGACGGAGATCTCGTCGAGGGTTTGCGTTGTCACAGGTAGAGCCTAAGCCTTCGGGTCGGTCGGGGTCTCGGGTGCGGGCGCAGTTGTGGACGGCGAATCGGGCGAAGAGGATGTGGAGGAGAAGCCGTCCGCATGCCGGTTCGCAAGCGCCGCCACCGCCTCGGCCAGCCGCGGATCGTCGCCGCGAGCGAGCCCCGCGTACTCCACGTGCACGGTTCCGTCGGCTCGAGCGGCCGCCTTCACCCACACCCGCCGGCGCGGCACGAACAGCGAGGTCAGCAACCCGCCGAGCACGAGCACCGCGAACAGCAGCACCCACCCCTGGGTCGGGTCGTGGTGCACCTCGAACGAGGCGAACCGCTTCACGTCGTCGAGCGACACCGTGCCGAGTCCGTTCGGCAACTCGGTCGTCTCCCCCGGCTTCAACTCGATCGAATCCACCCCGGTGTCACCGCCGGTGAGCTGCGTCATGGTGTCGGTGTCGAGGGTGTAGACGGATGCGGGTACCCCGCCGTCGAGCCCCAGGTCGCCCTCGTACACGTTGAGCGTGAGCACCGGGTACTGCAGCTCCGGGAAGGAGGAGTAGTACACCCCCGACTGGGCCTGCGCCTGCGTGGGATAGAAGAACCCGATCAACCCCACCTGCTCCGGCAGCCCGTCGGGCACCTTGACGACGCCGAGCGAGGTGAGCGAGGAGTCCTGCGGCAGGAACGGCACCGAGTCGGTGAACACGACGTCGCCCGCCGGGTTGCGGATCGTGATCGTCGGCGCATAGCCGTTGCCGAGGAGGTAGACGTCGGTGCCGCCGATCTTCAGCGGACTGTTCACCTTGATGTCGGCCGACGAGGTCGTGCCCGACGCATCCGTCGTCGTCACGGCCGCGGTGTAGTCGAGCGGCTGGCCGAACGCCTTGAGCGACTGCGTCTCGTAGCTCGCCGAGAACGAGTCGAGCGTGATGGCGTAGGGCGAGAGCGCGCTGTCGGTGAAGAACCGGCCCGGATTGAAGGTGTCGTAGGCGAGCAGCGTGTTCACGAAGGTCTGCCCCTCCACCACCACGCGGTTGCCGTTGTAGCCGAAGCCGCCGCCGAACCCGACGGTGATGAGGATGCCGACGAGCGCCGAGTGGAACACCAGGTTGCCGGTCTCGCGCAGGTAGCCGCGCTCGGCCGACACCGAGACGACGTCGCCTCCGGTGCGCCGGTCGACGCTCGTGAACACGACCGTGCGATACCGCTGCCGCTTCAGCAGCGCCCGCGCCGACTCGATCACCGAGGCCGGCGTGACGGATGCCGACCCGCCGTCGGCGGACGACGCCGCCAGGTCGCGCGTGGTGAAGCCCGCGAGCCGCGAGAGCCGCGCCGGCGTGCGCGGCGGCTTGGCGCGCAGGGCCTCGAAGTGGTGCTTGGTGCGCGGGATCACGCAGCCGATCAGCGAGATGAACAGCAGCAGGTAGATCGACGAGAACCACACCGAGGTGTACACGTCGAAGACCTGCAGCTTGTCGAGGAACGGCGCCAGATCGGGGTTGTCGACGAAGTACTGCGTGACGCCGTTGGGGTCGGCGGCGCGCTGCGGCACGAGCGATCCGGGCACCGCGGCGAGCGCGAGCAGGAGCAGCAGGAAGAGCGCGGTGCGCATGCTGGTGAGCTGGCGCCAGAACCAGCGCAGCCAGCCGACGGGCCCGAGGCGCGGGAGGGTGACCCCGTCGGAACCGGCGTCGTCGGGCGAACCGCCCCCCGCATCCGGCGACTCGTAGTGATCAGATGGGCGCGACAAAGCCGTTGATCACCGCCTGCATCTCGTAGATCCAGATCGTCCAGAGGCCCGAGACCATGAGGATGCCGATGGCTACCAGTAGCACACCGCCGATGATGTTGATCGCGCGGATGTGACGCTTGAGGAACGCCACCGAACTGGTCACCCAGTTGAGCCCCAGAGCCACCAAGAGGAAGGGCAGGCCGAGGCCGATGCAGTAGAAGAGGCCGAGCAGCACGCCGCTCCACGCCGAGCCGCTGGTGAGGCTGAGCGCCTGGATCGCGCCGAGGGTCGGGCCGATGCACGGGGTCCAGCCGAGACCGAACACGATGCCGAGGATGGGCGCACCCGCAAGTCCCGTCGCCGGACGCCACGCGGGCTTGAAGGTGCGCTGCAGGAAGCTGAACTGGCCAATGAACACGAGCCCGAGCGCGATCACGACGACGCCCATGATGCGGGTGATCCAGTCCTGCCACACCACGAGCCACGTGCCGAGGGCCCCGAACACGGCCGAGTAGGCCAGGAACACCGCGGAGAAGCCGAGGATGAACAGGGCGATGCCGAGGAGCATGCGCCGCCGCGCCGACTTGCGGGCCGCGGTGCCGGCCGCCCCCACCTCGGAGATGCCGCCGACGTAGGCGAGGTAGCCGGGCACGAGCGGCAGCACGCACGGCGAGGCGAACGAGACCAGACCCGCCAGCAGCGCGATCGGAATGGCGAGGAGCAGCTGACCGCTCAGCACCACCTCAGCGAAGGGGTTGCCCACGGGGTCAGCTCGATCCGCCGGAGACGGCGGCTGCCGGGGTCGCAGTCGGCGTCGCGACCGGCTCCCCGCTGTCGCCACCGGGCAGGTTCGATTTGATCAACGTGTCGAGGATGGTGGGGTCGGTCAGCTGACCCAGGATGCGCGCCGCGACCCGCCCCTGCGGATCGATCACCAGCGTGGTCGGCACCGCGTTCGGCGCCACCGTGCCCGTGAAGGCGAGCTGCATCGCGCCGTCGGTGTCGACGACGGAGGGGTAGTCGACGCCGTAGGTCTTGGCGAACGCGACCGCGGTGGGCACCTGATCGCGCACGTTGACACCGAGGAAGGATGCGCCCTGATCGGCGTACTTCTCACTCAGCTCGGCGAGTGCGGGCGCCTCGGCGCGGCAGGGCGCACAGCCGGCGTACCAGAAGTTGAGCACCAGCACCTGGCCGGCGTAGTCGCTGGAGTCGACGGGGTCGCCGTTCTCGTCGGTGCTGGAGAACTGCACGGCGTCGCCGCGGTCGGCGACGGGCACCTCGGTGATGCTGCCGTCGCCCGAGATGTAGTTCTTGTTGCTGCCCTCGAGGTACTGCTGCGCCAGCGGGTCGTTGCTGCAGCCCGCGAGCACCAGGGCAGCGGCGGCGAGCACCGCGGCGACCGCGACGCGCAAGGGACGGGTGCCGATCACACCGCCCCCACATCGGTGGCGGATGCGGCGAGCGCCGCCGCGGGGTCGGAGTAGCCGACCTCCACGAACCGGCCGTCGCGCCACTGGAAGCTCGTGATGCTCGACAGCGCGCAACGTCGCTTGCGCGGGTCGTGCGGCAACGGCTCGCCGACGATGGTGCGATGCGCCATCCAGATCGGGAGCTGGTGGCTGACCAGCACGACGTCGCCGTCGTCGACGGAGGACTGCGCATCCGTCATCGCCGCGAGCATGCGGGCGGAGACCGCCTTGAACGGCTCGCCCCAGGCCGGGCGCCACGGGTTCCAGAGGAAGCGCCACATCCGCGGGTCGCGCAGGGCGCCGCCGGGGCCGCGCATCCGTCGCCCCTCGAAGGCGTT